>JAZUGU010000137.1:0-5376 GCA_045641325.1 Candidatus Avispirillum sp. | reverse complement strand
GGAAACGTACAGGTCACGGCAGTTGTTTCTCGTAAAGTCGTCCTGCGCCTTTTCAAGAGCTGTATCGAGGAGGCCTCTCATCTCGGCGTATTTCTCCTTTACCACGGAGGGCTCATACATATCGAAGGGTCTGCCGTGGTTATTTATCCAGCAGGGAGCGGCATCGCCGCACTCCGTCTGGAGCAGGAGATACTGCCATATTTCCTCGTATCCCTTGCCGTAGTACATATAGAGATATTCCTTGACCTTTTCGCAGAATTCCTCATAGGAAATGGTGGGATACGTTGACATGACGGAAACGAGATAGGTTTTAAGCGCCTCAAAATTCGCGTATCTGCCGGAAATGCTTCCCCGGCATCCGCCGCCGCCCTCATAGAGGATTCCCGTAACGCCGTTTTCATAGAGATACTTTGCGTTCCAGTAGAAGTCCATAACGTTGGGAGAGGGAGCGGTCGTGCAGGCATAGGAAACTCCCCAGGAGTAATACCAGAGGGACGAGCCCGCCGCCTTACAGCGCTCTGCCCAGATGGGGATAACGTATTCGTCCGTTTTATTGGAATCGTTGTTTTTCGTAAGATTGTCGCCGCACCCTCCCGAGCCGAGAACGTGGTTGCAGCATCCGTGGGAAACGTATATGAGCTGGAGGTTTGCCTCCGGCATGACGCTTTCGGGAAGCGTGTGGTCGTAGAGGATGCAGTTCAGGTGGATATCGGGATATACCTTGCGGACACCCTCGTCAACACGGTACAGAGTGGTGAAATTACCCTCCTCGCCGTATTCGTAGTCGTATCCGTGGTATTCCGTGCGTATCTCCTTGATGGCACGGTTCATGAGATCAAGATAGAGACCTGAAATGCCCTCCTTTTTGAACTGGTATTTTCCGTCGGAAAGCACCGTATATTCTCCGGTGTAGTTGGCGTTTACCGTTTTCTTGGTCGCGGAATTCAGCTTCGTCGCGGTACCGTTGATCTTAGCGTTACAGGTCTTACAGCCGCAGGCGTACAGGTTATCGTTGATGGAGAACGTCATGGAATACTGGGAAAGCTTTGCCTTTTCATCGGTATAATTGTGAGAGGCATTGTTCTGGAGCATTTCCGTCACTTCCAGAAGTCCGTTGAACATCCTGTAATATTCCTCATCGGAGGAAGCGCAGGGCTGCCAAGTCAGGGCATCGTTGTCGGGGATCATTTCAAGTCCCCTGTCGTATTTCTGACGGAGTCTCGTTCTCAGGTCGCCGTCCCCCTCCGGGAGCTCTGCCGCCTGGATGCCTTTGAAATATCCGAAAGAGTGGCCTGCTATAAAGTGCATGCCTACGGCATAGCCCTGCTTTTTACTGCAGTCAAGCTCGGAGATGGCGCTGTTCTCCCTGTAAGCTATTCTCGTCTGGAACTTGGTGGAGCCGTTTCCGTTGGGGCCGCCGATGAATCTGAATTCGACGGGCATTTCATGGAAAACGTACAGATCCTCGGGGATATTGACGGTTCTGTGCTTATATACGAAGGTATAATTCGCATTGAAGAAGCGGAAGCCCAGATAATTTTCGATTATCTCGTAGGTGGCATACATGGAGCCTCTGACGGAGGCGTAAATATGCAGGTCGCCGTTTTCGGTTTTATAGAGATAATTCTCAAGGCCCAGATCCAGAGCCTCGCATTCCTCGGAATCGTAGGCATACTGGTGATAATAGATGCCGTGGGGCTTTGCGCTCTCTCCGAGAACTATCTCGGGGGCAAATCCCGTTGCCTTTTCGATATAGGTCCGGAGGATCACGGCGCTGAGATATGCGTTTGAGTTCTCCGTATCCGTATCGGCGGGGAGGATGATATCGAAATCCGAAATATCCTCACCCGCGATTTTCAGGGAACGGATATATTCGCCGCTGTCAAAATCGGAAAGCTCTTTCACCCCGGCAAAGATCAGCTTCATGAAAAGCACGTCACGGGCGTTGGCATCGGAGTCCGCGTTGAAATCCGCCGCATCGGCCGAGATTTCCGTTTCGGGATCCACAACGTACATCTTCAGAGCCTGCGCGTCGAGAGCGTTGAAAGCTCCGTCGCAGTTGACGTCACCCAGAGTATAGGTGTCGTCGGCTCTTATGGGGAGAGTGTCGGTCTCGGTCAGCGCGAACGCGCCGGCGGAAAGGCACGACAGAAGCATCAGGGATGCAAGTATTACGGAGAGAGTTCTTTTCATGACTGCTTCCTTTCGGTATGGGCTTTGCTATTTACAGGTCAGGAGCCTGTTACGATCTTCTTCAGCGCGTTGACGTCTGCAACGGTAAGCTTGTTGTCGCCGTTCAGGTCGGCGGCGTCAAGATATGCGATAGTACCCGTCATCATCTTCTTGATGAGGTTTATGTCCTTGGCGGTCACCTTGCCGTCTCCGTCAAGGTCGCCGGGGATGATCTCCTCTGCGGGATCGCTCTCGCCGCACACGGTGCACACGCCGTCAACGTAGTTGTGGCCGGCGGCGGGAATGGTTGAGATCTCTTCATAATATCCGCATCCGCGGCATACTTTTCTCTCCCATCCGTCGGCGGTACAGGTGGCCTCCTGCTTTCTCACGAACAGGGTATGTCCCTCAAGGGAGCTTATGACTCCGGCGCAGGTATCGCAGGTGACGGAGTGTCCCGATGAGCTCAGGGAAGTATACACAAAATGAGCGGGATCGGAATGGAACGCCTTTTCGGTGACGGTCTTTTTGAAGCCGCACACAGTACATCTCATGATCTTTGAGCCGTCGGCGGTGCAGGTGGCATCGGTTCCCGACACTTTCACGAAGGTATTGCCGGTTTCATGGACGGAGGGGATATATTCCGTTCTCTCGGCGGAGCACTTGGTGCAGGTGAAGAGCTCCTCTCCCATTGAGGTGCAGGTCGCCGCCTTTTTCACGGTGCCGCTATTCCAGCTGTGCTCGCAGGGGGCTTCGTTTACAGCCGCCTCAAGCTCTGCGCCCAGACTGCGGCGTACGGTCTCCATGATATCGTAATCGTCCATGGAGGAGGACCATGCGCTTCTGTCAAAGCCCGACAGGGACAGGTATCTTACAACGTTTGTTGAGACCTGGGAAACGATCTCTTTTGCTCTGTCTTTACCCTTGAGGTCGCCCAGCATGGAGAGCATCTGATATTCCTCAACGCTGTCGCGGAGCAGTTCCACGCGGAGAGATCCCACGATGCCCTCGGAGGTGGTTTTCGCGTTGTTCTTACCGTAGAAAAGAACGCCTCCGCCGTACACGTTTTTGATCTCGGCGGCACCGGCAGTGCTGTTGGGAACGCTTATGGTATAGCTGTTCAGCGGCCACGAGCCGGTCTTCGAGCCGGTGACGGTCTTATCCAGCACCACGGGGGTCTGCTCGTTCCAGTTATTGACCGCATAATAGAGATATCCGGTCACGTCGTTCTGGTATGCCTGCCAGAACATGAGCTTGGTCTGGAGGCCGGTGTTTTCGATTATATGGTTGGTATAGGTATAGCTCTTGTTATAGCCTGCGGAGTACATCCACAGCTCGTGGTCCACGGTCTCTTCGCCCTTTATGTTTTCGTTCAGCACGTGGGACATATAGCGATCGAAGGTATTGCCGTACACCGCCTGCCAGTCGTAGTTGCCTGCGGCGGCGGCACCGTACGTGCCGTAGCATCCGCTGTACACCTCAAGGCATTCGCCGCGGATGGGATCGACGTTTTCTCTCGACACCGTTCTGCCGTATCTCTGCAGTTCGGTATAGGGGGTGAGGGCGTATATTCTGGGGCAGAAGATCGTCACCGTATCGGTGTCGATCATCTCCTGGTCCGCATCCTTTCTTTCCTCGGAGGAGTACTGCGACATGGGCTTCGTATAATACTTATCCCTCTCGGAATACGGGAAATCCTCACATGGCGTCACCACGAAGCGGGGATCTTCTCCCCATTTGTCGGCTACCATCTGATAGAGGGACTTGCAGTCGTCCACGGTCTGGCGGGCGCTTCCCACTATGGGATACGGAAGCGGCTCGTCCACGGAGTAGAAATAGAGTTTATCACGGAATTCCTCCCAGTTGGGAGAGGACGACAGCTCGTTATAAATGGAAGTATACTTCGCTATTTCGCCGGATGAGGTATCGGAATATTTGCCTTCATATCCGCCGCCGCTGCCCGTTATCCTTATTGCGGAAACGCGGGGGTTGGTGAGATAGGGGTTGGTGGAATCAAAGGGCACTCCCTGTGATTTTCCCGTGGGGATATCCATGGCGTTCAGGCGGTTTTCCAGCAGGTAGTCGTAAGCTTCCTCATAGGAGCCGCCGTACTCGAAGTGATTGCCCATGATGAACGCGGTCTGCATTCTCGTCTCGTCGGAAATGACGAAATCCCACACGTGGCAGTATACCGTTGCGGTCTTTACTATCTGTCCGTTTGCGTTTTTGATGTTCAGCTGTGCGGAGTACCAGCCCGCCGGGGTATCCTCCTCTGTGGTGACACGGATGAGGAACGCCTGGGATTTTCCCGCATTGAGCTGAAAGGCGGGAGCTTTTTTGGGCGTGCCCAGTCTTTCGATATCCATGACGGGATCGGGAGTTTCTCCCGCGCGGACTATTTTGTTGGTGCCCCACACGGATGCTGTGTGCAGATTCTCGGTGGTGACGTACATTTCATAATAGATGTCGGCAGGTATGGAATTTCCGCTGCCGTCGGTAAAGTCGGTCACCTCCGCCTGCATTCCGGTTTTTGTTGTTGCCGAATACAGCACGAACTGGGCGGATTCTATCTCGTTTTTCGCCATGTATACGGAAAACGTGTTCATGCCGGTGGAGGTATGATCGCTCGTGAAATTCTTGCGGAACGAATAATCGAACCACAGACTGAGGGATGCATCCTCATAGGGGGCGGTCTGCTTTATGTAGCTGTCCGCCGGGTCGTCGGACACGGCCGAGGCGGAGATCACGCCGAAAACAGTCATTGCCGCAAGAGCGGCAATGAGCAGTATTTTTATTGTTTTTTTCGCAGTTTTCATAGGTCTTTCCAAACGTGTGGTATCAGTACTGTATTCCTCTCCAGGATGCCTGTCCGTTGAGCGTCATAACGGGATCGTCGGAGAAGTCTATGACCGAGGGAAGGCTGACGCCGCCTCTTACGGTATAGCCGTTTTCCAGCATATATTCATACCATTCGGTATATCTGTCGATATAGAGCTGTTTTTCCGCGGCGGTTCCGTTCACGTACCAGTCGTTGTAGTAAACGGACAGCCCCAGAAAATCGCAGGAAACGTACAGGTCACGGCAGTTGTTTCTCGTAAAGTCGTCCTGCGCCTTTTCAAGAGCTGTATCGAGGAGGCCTCTCATCTCGGCGTATTTCTCCTTTACCACGGAGGGCTCATACATATCGAAGGGTCTGCCGTGGTT
>JAZUGU010000136.1:0-18644 GCA_045641325.1 Candidatus Avispirillum sp. | reverse complement strand
AAAGGGAAATCAACCCTTTTCGGCGGGTGCTTTTTGATATTCGTATACCGTTATATGCTATTTACATTTATCTCTCATGGGGCAGTCGGAGCAGGAGCTCCCGCAGGAGCGTTTTCCGCTCTTTTTTCTCTTTACCATGACCGTCACGACAACTGCGACAAGGATCACGAGCACTGCCAGAACCGCGGCGGTAACCGCGTTTTCGGTAATAAATCTTACTATATCAGACATAATATTCTATCCTGTCGATGAGAACTTTCCCGCCCTTTTCGGTCAGATAGAAGCGGAGCGTTTTCGATCCGTCGGAGCCGATATCGTTGCGGAAAGTGCCGTTGTTGTGAAATATCTTATAGGATACGTTGTAGCAGGTCTCGATTTTCCCGGAATCGGCGGGGAGCGTCAGCTTTTCCACGTGGATATCGTAAAGCATCTGCGGTGTGAAATCGCAGGTTTTTTCGTTTTCCTCAAAATAATCATCCGTGAAAAACTCGCTGTTGTAGGTCTTATGATCTCCGGCGATAACCGTTTTGAAATAGCGGAAAAAGAATTTTACGTCGTCACCGTAGCTGTCCAGGTCTTCCTCGTACACGGCGAAGGTCTCCGCTCCGTTGGTATAATACATCTGGCGGTCGAGCCCGTTATACTGCCGCACGTCGTCAACGTCCGGCGCTTGGTCGGCGGGGTAGAAATCATAGCTTTTCGTTCCGCCGTACATGGCGATGATACCGTCCTCCGCCTTGTCTGCCGCGCCTTTCAGGATATCCGGATTTCCGTATACCAGATACCAGGAAACGGCACCGAGCACGCAGAGAACTGCGAACACTACGATGATGGTTTTCTTCTTTTTATTCATTTCAGCCGAGGAAGCGGATAATGTTTTCTCTGCCCACACGGATGCCCCACTCGTTATTCTCTCCGCCTTCGAACTCAACGGTCATGTATCCGTCGTAGCCTGCGCGCTTGAGAATGCCGATGCTCTGTGCGGCTTTTGCGTCACCGAATCCGATAACGGTTCCGCGGAGCTTGTTGCCGCCTCTTGTGGTGAACCAGCCGTCGCCGGGGTCGATCTCGGTGCCGCCCTTTTTGAAGAAGTCCTTGCAATGCACGTGGAACGCATAGGGTGCCATTCTTGCAACGCTCAGAGCGGGATCTTCGTCCGCGCACATGAAATTGCCTATATCGACAAGCGCTCCGAAATTGGGGCTTGCCACCGCGTTGATGAGCATTTCCACACGGTATGCATCCTGGGAGTAGTAGCCGTGATTTTCCGTCATGGTGCGGATGCCCTTCTTCTCGGCGTATTCGGTCACCTTTCTGATGCCTCTTGCCATATAGGGCACGGAAAATTCGTAGCTCACGTGAGGCTTCACGGGACCCCATGCCACGTCGTGGCGGAGCATGGAAACTCCCATTTCCGCGGCAACGTCAACAAGACCGCAGATGCGCTCCACTTCCTTGTCCTGCTCCGCTTCATCCATGATGGCGAAGTTTGCGCCCACACAGAATGCGACGGGGGTGATGCCGACCTCTTCGCATTTCTCGCGGATGAGGTGTGCATCCTCCATATTGGTAAGTGCGCCTTCGATGAACTCGATACCGTCGAAGCCCATCTCTTTTGCTTTTTCAATACATGCGAGAGTGCCTTCCTTTGAGGAATTTGCGCCTCCGCCGAAGCTGTAGCTGCTGACACTTGTTTTGATCATTTCTTTATCCTCTTATTCCCTGAAGAATTTTTTTATAAGCTCTGCGGTTTCTTCGTCCGCGATGTCGGAGAGGTCGCATCCGTAGCGGATGCGCTCACGGGCATAAGTGGAGCTCATATAGGAGAGCTCGGGATCTGCGGGGAAGATGACGGTTTCAAGTTCGGGATCGAATTTTTTCATGATCTCCGAAAGTCCGACCTCGTAATCGAAATCGGTGGAATTGCGGGCGCCCTTGGCGATGAAATCCGCTCCCACCTCTGCGGCAAAGTCCGACGTGAGCCCGTCGTAAATGCGGCAGTCGGCGTTTTCAATGTTCCTGCAGGCACAACGGATGATTTCGAGCCGTTCCTCGGGGGTGAACATCCCCTTTTTCTCGGCATTGACCAGCACCACGGGAAAGACACGGTCGAAGATTGCCGCCGCACGGCGGATGAGATCAACGTGCCCCAGCGTTGCGGGGTCGAAGCTGCCCGGGATTATCGCATATTTCATAATGCTGCCTCCAGAAGAGTTATCCTTGCCCTGCCGTACAGGGCGGTTTTTGAAACTGTGTATTTTCCGGCGAGCTCTTCGCTGCCGCAAAATACCTGTTCCATTACCTTTTCGCTGTGGTATTCGTCGGATTTCAGGTCCTTTTTCTTTACGAGCGCCGTTCCGTTATCGCTCTCGCACACGATCCTGCCGCCCTGCCTTAAGAGCTCTCCCTCTGCTATCAGGGAAAGAGCCTCGGGCAGAAAGCCGGACGCATAGGGCGGATCAAGAAAAATGATATCGAATTTTTCTTTTCCCGCAGCACCCCGCAGGTACTGGGAAAATCCGGTGGCGGATATGCGGCATTTATCAAAAAGCTTCGTTTTTTTCGCATTTGCGATGATCACCTCCACAGCGTCTCTTGCCTCGTCGGTGAAAACGCAGTATTCGGCTCCGCGGCTGAGAGCCTCAAGCCCCAGCTGGCCGCTTCCGGCGAAAAGGTCGAGACACCGTCTGCCCTCCAGATCGAACTGTATCATGGAGAAAAGCGCCTCTTTTGCACGGTCCGAGGTGGGACGGGTGGCATCTCCCTCAAGGGTGGTGAGCTGTATTCCTCTTGCCGTTCCTGTAATGATCCTCATTTTTTATTCCTTACTGTGAAAATATCCGTAAACTTCTCCGGCATCCTTTGCCGACACGCCGGGAGTTTTTTCTATTTCCTCCGCGGTCGCCTCGCGGAGCTTTGAAAGAGTGCCGAAATACTTTAAAAGCTTTGATGCTTTCGCAGGGCCGATGCCCGGTATCTTCTCCAGAGAGGACGTTTTCAGCGTTTTCCTCTTTGCATCGGTCATTCTCGACACGGTGAAGCGGTGGACTTCCTCCTGGAGCTTATATATGAAGCGGAACACCTCCGCCTCTCTTGCGATGCTGACCTCCTCCGTATCGGAGACCACGGTCCTCGTTTTGTGATGCTCGTCCTTGACCATGCCGAAGACGGGGATGTGGACGTCCATTTTTTTGAGAAGCTCACGCACCACGGAAACGTGTCCTGCGCCGCCGTCCAGAAGAATAAGGTCGGGAGCGGAGGCAAGAGAGGAGTCGCCGCCGTCGTTTATATGGGAAAGGCGGCGGGACAGCGTTTCGCGCATGGCGGCGTAATCGTCGGGTGCGTCTATTGATTTTATGCGGAAATATCTGTAATCGGATTTTTTCAGCTTGCAGCCGTCGGTCACTATCATGCCTGCGGTGATATGCTCGCTTCCCAGATTTGAAATGTCGTAAGCCTCTATCCTTTCGGGAACGACCTCAAGGGAGAGAAGCCGCGCGAGGGTGGTGAGGATACGCTCGTCGGTATCATCACGGCGGCGTCTGGTTTCGCTGTGGCGGACGGCATCTCTCTGCGCCATAAGGCAAAGCTTTCTTGCCTCGCCGCGGACGGGGGTGCGGAGCGTCACTTTTCTCCCCGCCTTTTCGGTGAGGAACTGCTCCGTGATATCCATATCTCCCACGGGCATCTCAAAAGAGAGGAGCACCTCGCGGGGGATATTTTCTCTGTATCTGTATAGATTGACGATGAATGCGGAGAACGGGGATTCCTCGCCGCCGTCACCGACGCCGGTTATCTCGTCCGCTCCGAACATGAAATATTCGCTGTCGCATATCATGCCGCCACGGATGTTGAGAACTGCGGCGCAGTCGCATCCCTCGTGGGTGGCAAGTGCTATTATATCACATTCCGTGTCGGGGGAGAGCTGTGTTTTCTGCTTTTCGCTGAGCTTTTTCAGAGCGGTGACCGAGTCACGGCATCTTGCCGCCTCCTCGAAACGCTCTTCCTCGGCTGCTTTCATCATGCGCTCTGTCAGGGATCTTTCAACGCCTGCGGTGTCGCCCCGGAGAAGCTTTGCGGCATCCTTTATGATCTCTCCGTATTCCTCACGGCTCACGTCTCCCGCGCACACTCCGCAGCACCGTCCTATCTGGCGGTACACGCACGGGCGGCTTTTCCCGATGTCCTCGGGGAATTTCCGCTTGCAGGAGGGAAGCCCCAGCGTTTTTTCCAGAGTGGCGATAACGTTATATACGGTGGAGGTGCCGGAATAGGGACCGAAATAGGTGCCGTCCTTCTCCCTTTTCCGTGTCATCACGATGCGGGGATATTCCTCATCTGTGATCTTTATATAGGGGTATGATTTCGCATCCTTCAGAAGGATGTTGTATTTGGGGGTGTACTGCTTGATAAGATTGTTTTCAAGCACCAGAGCTTCCATTTCGCTGTCGCAGGTGATATAGCGGAAATCGCAGACCTTTGACGCCATTTTTGCGGTTTTTATGTCATGGGAGCCGTGGAAATACTGACTGACACGGTTTTTGAGCGCACGGGATTTCCCCACGTATATCACGTGAGAATTCTTATCCTCCATGATATATACCCCGGGGGACTTGGGCAGAAGGGAAGCCTTGTGCCTCAGATATTCAAGTGTGTCCTTCGTTTTTTCCATAGTTAACAAAAAACGGGCTGACACGCAGCCCGTTTCCAAAAGTTCAGATTATTCGTTGAAGCCCGTGTCGATAAGAGCGGTGAGGCCCTCAACAGCTTCGGATTCGTCCTGACCGTCGGCGATGATCGTGATGGTCATGCCCTTAACGATGCCCAGAGAAAGAACACCCAGAAGGCTCTTGGCGTTGATCCTGCGGTCTTCTCTTTCGACCCATATGGAGCTTTTATATGAATTTGCTTTCTGAATAAAGAAAGTAGCCGGTCTTGCGTGAAGACCAACGTTGTTTTTAATTGTAACGTCGCGTGATACCATCATATCCCCCGAACAAATCAAGATTGTCGCATACGATGCAACTTTTACTGCTTAATTATATCAAAACAGTACCGAGAAATCAAGAGATTTTTAATTATTTTTGAAAATTTGGCCCCGATATCTAAAAAAATAAGGGCATTTTATCTCATTTTAGTTCAATTTGATGCTATTTGACGGAGGTTACGGTGTATCCCTCGGACTCTACGGCATCAATGAGAACACGGTCGGAAATCTCTTTTTCCAGCGTTACGACGGCTTCGTTCTTCTCGTGGCTGACCTGCGCTTCTCCAACGCCGTCAAGGGCCTCAAGGCTCTTTTTCACTCTCGCCTCGCAATGGGGGCACATCATGCCCTCAACTGTCATGGTTTTTGTCACGGTCTTTATCTCCTTATGTCTGATCTTACCGTCGTGTCCGGCGGTGTGTATATCTGTGAAATTAAGTCTCAGCGCATTCATCACCACGCAGAAGCTGGAAAGGCTCATTGCGGCGGCGGCAAAAGCGGGGCTCAGCTCCCAGCCGAGAAGGGGAGTGAAAACTCCCGCGGCGAGGGGAATGCCCAGAGCGTTGTAGAAAAACGCCCAGAAAAGATTTTCTTTTATATTCCTCAGGGTGCGCCTTGAGAGACGGATCGCGGCGACCACGTCGGAAATGGTGCTGTTCATCAGCACCGTATCTGCTGATTCCACGGCGATGTCAACGCCCGTGCCGATGGCGATGCCCGTATCGGCGGCGGTGAGAGCGGGAGAGTCGTTTATGCCGTCGCCCACCATTGCCACTTTTCCGTGCTTTCTCAGACCTTTTATGATCTCGCTCTTGCCCTCGGGCAGAACGCCTGCGGAAACGTTTTCGGGGGCGATGCCCGCGTCTTCTGCAATGCTTTTCGCGCAAAGTTCGTTGTCGCCGGTGACCATCATGACTTTTATCCCCATATCGCGGAGAGCTCTGACGGCGTCGGCGCTGTCGGGCCTCACTCTGTCGGATACGGCGATGATGCCGATGAATACGCCGTCTGCGGAGAAGCACAGAGGGGTTTTTCCCTCAAGCGAAAGTCTTTCAATATGGGATGCCATGTCATCGGGGATGCTTCCCATAAAGCGGGCGTTTCCGCCGCGCACCTTTTTGCCGTCCACCGTGGCGGATATCCCGCTTCCGGCGTGAAGCGTGAAGTCTTCGGCTTCGGGGATGCCGGGCATTTCTCCGGCATGGCGGCACACCGCGCGGGAAAGAGGATGCCCGCTTTTTTTCTCTGCGGCGGCGGCAAGACGCAAAAGTTCGTCTTCTCCGATGCTCTCTGCGGGGATAACGTCAGTTACCTCCGGCTCTCCGACGGTGACCGTGCCTGTTTTGTCAAGCACCACGGTCTCTGTTTTGCCCGCATTTTCAAGGGATGCGGCAGTTTTGAAGAATATGCCGTTTCTCGCACCGATGCCGCTTCCCACCATGACCGCCACGGGAGTGGCAAGCCCAAGGGAGCAGGGACAGCTTATGACCAGAACGGATATTCCTCTTGACAGAGCGTGACCTATGTCGCCGTTTATGATGAGCCAGACGGCGCAGGTCACAAGGGCGATGCCCATTACCACGGGCACGAAAATGCCGGAAACACGGTCGGCGGTCTTCTGTACCGGCGCTTTGGTGGCAGCCGCCTCGCTGACCGCATCTATTATATGGGAGAGTGCCGTGTCCTTTCCCACACCGGTGGCACGGCAGGTGATATAGCCGGAAACGTTTATGCATCCCGCGAACACGCGGTCGCCTTCCGTTTTGTCGGCGGGGATGCTCTCTCCCGTGAGCGGGGACTCGTCAACGGAGGAAAAGCCCGATATCACCGTTCCGTCAACGGGAACGGCTCCGCCGGGGCGGACGGCGAAAACATCGCCGGGGGCAACGTCCTCAAGGGGAACAGTCTCCTCTTTTCCGTCACGGATAACGGTGGCTGTCTTCGGTGAAAGATCCATGAGAGAGCGGATGGCGTTGGTGGTCTTTCCCTTTGATACCGCCTCAAGGAGCTTGCCCACGGTGATAAGCGTCAGTATCATTGCGGCAGACTCAAAAAAGAGATCTTTCGTGCCGCTTTTTCCGCCGGAGAAGAGAAGCACCGTGCTGTAAATATATGCGGCGGCGGCACCCATGGATACGAGCGTGTCCATGTTGGGAGCGCCGTGCAGTACGGCTTTCGTGCCGCTGATAAAGAAACGTCTGTTGATGAAAATGACCGCCGTGGTCAGAACGAGCTGTAATATCCCTTGATATAGGGGATCTTCAAACAGCTTCGGGACGGGGAAGCCGAGCATCGCATGCCCCATGGTGAAGTACATGAGCACGGCGAGAAATATGAGAGAAAGGATAAGGCGGCGCCGTATCTCCGGCACCTCCGTGCTGCGGGGGGCGGGCACGGAGCTTTTTTCCCTCGGTGATGCGCCGTATCCCGCATCGGTCACGGCTTTTATTATTTCGGCATCGGAAGCACTGCCTTCCACTGCCATGATGCCTGTCAAAAGGTTGACGGAGCAGGAAGTCACGGATTTCAATGATGAAACCGCGGATTCCACTCTTGCGCTGCACGCGGCGCAGGACATGCCGGTTATTTCAAACTGTTTCATTTCCGCCTCCTTTTCGTACCGATAAAAAGAGTATACCACGAAAAGACAATAATTACAATAAACCGCAGGCCAACTATTTTTTCAAAAAGTATACAAAACGGTAAAAATATGGTATAATCTTTGCAAAACGGAGGTATCTTTCATGAAAAACGTATTGATAACCGGGGGCAGCCGCGGCATCGGTGCCGCCGCCGTGAGAAAGTTCACAAAGGAGGGCGACAAAGTCGTTTTCCTCTATAATAAATCGGAAAAAGAAGCAGAAGAACTCTGCCGTGAAAGCGGAGCAGTCAGCATAAGGGCGGACGTTTCGGACCCCGCGCAGGTCACGGATGCCGTGAAAAAAGCGATGGAGATAATGGGGACGGTGGACGTTCTCGTCACCTGCGCCGGAGTTGCAAAGATCGCGCAGATATGCGACGTCAGCGACGAAGAGTGGAGAAAAATCTGCGATACGGACCTTTCCGGCACATTTTACTGCTGCCGTGAGGTGTCCCGCGAAATGGTGAAAAACCATAAGGGCGCCATCATCACCGTGGGCTCCGTGTGGGGAGCTGTCGGCGCATCCTGCGAGGTGGCGTACAGCGCCGCAAAGGCGGGCGTGAGAGGGCTTACCATGGCTCTTTCCAAGGAGCTTGCTCCCTCCGGCATCACCGTCAACTGCGTCGAGCCCGGAGTTATCGACACCGAGATGAATTCCTGCCTCTCCGAAGAAGATAAAAATGCTCTCCGGAAAGAGATCCCCGCGGGCCGCTTCGGAACGCCCGAGGAAGTCGCAGAGCTGATATTCTTTCTCGCCTCCGATAAGGCCTCGTATATCACGGGCCAGATGATCGGAATAGGCGGAGGGTTTTAGAAAAAAGCCGAAAATCATTGACAAAAGGCACGGAATGGCTTATAATTAATCATTATAATGAGGTATTCTGGGAATACCGTACAAAGGAGTATACAGCACTTTGGGTAAGTACATAACCAAAAGAGTAATCATGGCTGTCATCACGATCCTCGTGGTCGCCACGCTGACGTTCTTTCTGATGAACGCAGTTCCCGGCGGTCCTTACGAGGCTGAGAAAGCCATCAGTCCCCAGGCAAAAGCGGCTCTGGAGGCAAAGTTCGGACTGGACAAGCCCCTGTTCGAACAGTACATCACCTATATGAAGAACATTTTCAAAGGTGATTTCGGTCCTTCTCTCAAGCAGAGAGGCCGTGAGGTCATAGATATCATTCTGGACAGATTCCCCGTTTCCGCATCCGTCGGAGGCATCTCCGTTCTGGTGGCGCTCATCGTGGGAGTTCCCGTGGGATGCTTTACCGCTTTCAAGAGAGGAAAGCTTTCGGATAAGCTGATAATGGTGCTTGCCACCATCGGTATCGCCGTGCCCTCATTCGTTGTCTGCACGGTCACCATGTATTTCTTCTCCGCAAAATGGAAAATACTGCCCTCCATCGGTGATATGACGTGGCAGAGATACGTTCTGCCCGTGTTCGCTCTCGCATTCTATCCCACCGCATACATCGCAAGACTTATGCGCTCGTCCATGCTTGACGTGCTCGGTCAGGACTATATGCGCACTGCGAAGGCGAAGGGCCTGTCACAGACGGTCAGCATTTTCAAGCATGCTCTCCGCAACGCCATTCTGCCCGTCGTAACCTACGTGGGCCCCATGATGGCGTACACCCTCACCGGTTCTTTCGTGGTGGAAAAGATCTTTACGATCCCGGGACTTGGCCGTGAATTCGTCAGCTCCATCACCAACCGTGACTACATGATGATAATGGGAACCACCATATTCCTTGCTTCCCTCATGGTCGTTATGAACGTTGTCGTCGACATCGTTTATAAGATAATCGACCCCAGAATCCAGTTGAAATAAGGGGGACGGCATGAAAATACGCAATATGTTCAGCTTCCAGCTGAAAACAGAGGATTTCGTCCCTGCGACCAACGAGGAAAAACAGAGCCTCGTCATCATGCGTGAGTCCGTCAGCTTCTGGAAGGACGGCTTCCGCAGACTCATTAAAAACCCGGTCGCCATGGTGAGCTTTGCCATGATAGTTGTTATCATGTTCTTCTCATTCGTGGTGCCCAGCTTCTATCCCTATAAGTACGATACACAGTATAAGGGCTGCGAGCATCTCGCTCCCATGGAGTATTCTGAGGTCGAGCAGGAGAGGATAGATGCAGGGGAAAAGGTTTTCCCCCACATTCTCGGAACAGATAACCTGGGCCGTGACTACGCCGTCCGTATCATGATGGGCAGCCGCATATCCCTGCTTGTCGGCCTTGTTGCCGCCGCCATCATCCTTCTCATCGGATCTCTGTACGGCTCTATCGCCGCGTTCTCCGGAGGATGGGTGGATATCATCATGATGAGAATCGTCGATATCATCTATACCATTCCCGACGTGCTCCTCATCGTGCTTATTTCCTTCGCGCTGAAAACGCCCCTTGAAAAGCTCTCCGAGCTTCCGGCGTTCACATGGATAAATACCGTGGGCACGAACCTTATCAGTATCTTTATCGTGTTTGCCCTGCTTTACTGGGTAGGCATGGCGAGAATAGTGCGTTCTCAGGTGCTCGTCCTCAAGGAGAGCGAGTACGTTACCGCCGCAAGAGCACTGGGTGCGGGCAGCGGCAGGATCATCAGAAAGCACCTTCTCACCAACTGTATCGGTACTCTTATCGTTACCACCACTCTGCAGATCCCCTCATCCATCTTCACGGAGAGCTTCCTCTCCTTCCTGGGTCTGGGTGTCGCAGTTCCTCTTCCCAGTCTGGGAAGCCTTGCAAGTGCGGCTATAAACGGTATGGCAACGTATCCTTATCTTCTGTTCGCACCTGCCATCCTCATCAGCCTTATCATCCTCAGCTTCAACCTGTTCGGTGACGGTCTGCGTGATGCATTCGACCCGAAGATGAAGAACTAAGGAGGGTTTGAAAAATGAGTGATTACTTAGTAGAAATACAGAACGAGAGACTCTCGTTCTTCACGCCTGCCGGAGAGGTCAAGGCACTTAACGACGTTTCCATCCACCTGGACCGCGGTGAAGTCCTCGGCATCGTGGGCGAATCCGGCTCGGGCAAATCCGTTACGGCATACAGCCTTATGGGTCTGACCGCTTATCCCGGCCGTCTCATCGGCGGAACTCTTGATTTCAACGGTCACCGTATAAACGACATGACCGAAAAGGAATTCCGGAAAATGAGAGGAAACGAGGTTTCCATCATATTCCAGGATCCCATGACGAGCCTGAACCCCGTTTATAGCGTGGGCAACCAGATATGCGAGGTCATCAAGCTCCACACCGATAAAACCGCAAAGGAAGCAAAGGAAAGAGCAAAGGAGCTTCTCACTCTCGTCGGCATCAACGAGCCCGAAAAGAGACTGAAGCAGTATCCCCACGAGCTTTCCGGCGGTATGCGCCAGAGAGTTATGATAGCAATAGCTCTTGCGTGCGAGCCTAAGCTGCTTATCGCAGACGAGCCCACCACGGCGCTTGACGTTACCATCCAGGCGCAGATCATCGAGCTCATCATGGAGCTGAAGGATAAGCTGGGCATGGCGATCATCATGATCACCCACGACCTTGGCGTCGTTTCCAGCATCTGCGACAGAATAGCCGTTATGTATGCGGGCCGTGTCGTTGAGTACGGTACGACCGACGACATATTCTATAACCCCAAGCACGAGTATACCAAGGGCCTTCTGCGCAGTATACCCCGTCTTGACGAGAAGAATCATAAAAAGCTGGTCCCCATCGAGGGAACTCCCGTTGATATGCTGAATCTGCCCAGCGGCTGTGCCTTCGCATCCAGATGCGAAAACTGCATGAAGATATGCCTCAGAGAGCTTCCTCCCTACACGGATATAGATGACGTTCATTACAGCGCCTGCTGGATGCTCCAGAAGGAACAGTTCGAGAAAGGGGAGATATGACGATGGACAAGAAAATGGTTGAAGTCCAGAACCTGAAGCAGTATTTTCCCGTTTCCGGCGGACTGGTCAAGAAAAAATACGTAAAAGCGGTAGACGACGTTTCCTTTTATCTCTATAAGGGCGAAACTCTCGGTCTGGTAGGCGAGTCCGGATGCGGTAAGACCACCACGGGCAGAACGCTTCTCCGCCTTTACGAGCCCACCTCGGGCAGGATCATATACGACGGTGAAACGCTTTTCGACTCCGGTGACGTTCCGCTTTATAACGAGGACGGCACGGTGAAGAAAGACGGTGCCGGGAACCCCGTTTTCGGCAAAAAAACCGCTGTCAATATGTTACCATATCGCCGTAAGATGCAGATAGTGTTCCAGGACCCCTATGCATCCCTCGACCCCAGAATGACGGTCGGTGATATAGTCGGTGAGGCCATAGACCTGCATCACCTTGCCGCAAACAAGAAGGAAAGATACGATAAGATCATATCCATGCTTGAAAAGGTGGGGCTTAACTCCGAGCACGCCAACAGATATCCCCACGAGTTCTCCGGCGGTCAGCGTCAGAGAGTCGGTATCGCCCGTGCCCTTGCGGTGGACCCCGAGTTCATCGTGTGTGACGAGCCTATCTCCGCTCTTGACGTGTCCATCCAGGCACAGGTCATCAATATGTTTGAGGACCTGCAGGACGAAATGGGGCTCACCTACCTGTTCATCGCTCACGACCTTTCCGTGGTGAAGCATATTTCCGACAGAATAGGCGTTATGTATCTGGGCAAGCTGGTAGAGCTGGCAGATTCCTACGAGCTCACCTTCCACAGCGTGCACCCCTATACGAAGAGCCTTATCTCCGCTATCCCGATAGCAGACCCCGAAACCTCGAGAAATTCAAAGAGAATCGTTCTCGAGGGCGACGTGCCCAGCCCCGTGAATCCTCCCTCCGGATGCCGCTTCCGCACCCGCTGTCCCTATGCGGACGAGTGTTGTGCAGAGTGCGAGCCCGAGTGGCGTGAGGTATCTCCCGGCCACTATGCGGCATGCCATCACCTCGACAAGGTGAACTAATCGGAAGAAACGCCCTGCGGCGTTAATTCATATTATTTTTTCAAAGGAGAAAAAACATGAAGAAGTTAGCACTTATCCTTGCTCTCGTTATGATCTTCAGCATGCTTATGGTATCCTGCGGCGAAGCAAAGCCCGCTGATGACACCACCGCTGCAGACAGCGAGAACACCCCCGCAGAGGGCAAGCAGCTCGCAGTTCAGGTTGGTCCTAACCCCGAGACTCTTGACCCCGCACTCAACAGTGCAGTTGACGGCGGCAACATGCTGCTCCACCTTTACGAGTGCCTGCTCACCGTTGACAAAGACGGTCAGCTCGCTCCCGGCCAGGCTGAAACCTGGGAAACCTCCGAAGACGGTCTTACCTGGACCTTCCATCTTCGCAGCGATCTGAAGTGGTCCGACGGCTCCGCCCTCACCGCTGAAGACTTCGTTTACAGCTGGAAGAGAGTTGCAGATCCCGCAACCGCAGCACCCTACGCTGAAACCGTTCTGCTTCCCGTTAAGGGCTTCGCAGAAGCACAGGAAGGCAACCTTGACGCTCTTCAGGTAGTAGCTAAAGACGCTCAGACCCTCGTAGTTACTCTTGAGGCTCCCTGCTCTTACTTCGGCAGCCTTGCAGCATTTGCTACTCTGAGCCCTGTTCAGAAGGCAACCATCGAGGCTAACGGCGACGCATGGGCAGTAGATCCCGCAACCTACATCTGCAACGGCCCCTTCATGATCACCGAGTGGGTACCCGGCAGCCATATCATCACTGCCAAGAACCCCAACTACCGTGACGCTGACGCTATCAAGCTTGGCAGCATCAAGTGGCTCCTCATCGAGGACTCCAACGCTGCATACGCTGCATTCCAGTCCGGCGAAGCTCTCATGATCAAGGACGTTCCCACCGAGGAAATTCCTTCCCTCACCGGAAGCGATGAGTTCTTTGTAGATCCCATCATCGGTACTTACTACCTCAGCCTGAACGACGGCATCGAGCCCTTCAACAACGCTGACGTAAGAAAGGCAATGAGCCTTGCTATCGACCGTGAGTACGTAGCTAACACCCTTATGCAGGGCACTTACCTCCCCGCATACAACTTCATGGGTCCCGGCTGGGCAGATCCCAATGGCGGCGACTTTATGGAAAACGCTAACGGCGGCAAGACCTACATCAGCGAAGACTTCGAGGCTAACCTCGCAGAGGCAAAAGACCTTATGAAGAAGGCCGGCTACAACGCAGATCCCGAGAATCCCGATGTTAAGATCACCTACTCCACCAACGATGCAGGTTACCACAAGGTAGTTTCCGAGTACCTGCAGCAGGCTTGGAAAGAGATCGGTATCGACCTCAACGTTGAGATCGTTGAGTGGGCAAGCTTCACTCCTCTCCGCCGTGCAGGTGACTATGAGTCCGCACGTAACGGCTGGGTAGGCGACTACAGCGACCCCTCCAACATGCTCGACCTGCTGTACTCCACCAACGGCAACAACGACGGTAAGTTCAACAACAAGGATTACGACGCAGCTATGGAGCTGTCCCGCACCACCACCGATGCGGCTGAGCGTTCCAAGGCTCTCCACGATGCAGAGGACATTCTTATGAATGAGGCTGCATGCATCCCCGTTGCATACTACACCGACTTCTATCTCCAGAGTGCAAAGATCACCGGTTCCTGGCATTCCGCTTACGGCTACTGGTACTTCATGTACGCTGACATCGCTGACTAACAGCGAATTTTAATAAAAAAACCTATGGGCTTCGGCCCATAGGTTTTTTTTATTTTTTCGGGGAATAATAGTCCCGAAGGACGGTGAGATCATGGAATCATTATGCAATAACTGGGAATTTACCTTTTGCTGGCAGGATGGCTTCGAGCGGGGCGAGGGTGAATATGAAAAAATAAGAATACCGCATACCGTAAAGGAAGTGCCTCTCCACAACGCAGACCACGAAAGCTACGGGACAGTCTGCGGATACAGAAGAAAAATCGTCTGCCCCGGACGGGGAAAGAGGGCCTTTATCCGTTTCGAGGGGGCGGCGCATATTGCCGAGGTCTTCCTGAACGGCGAAAAGATAGCGGAGCACCGGTGCGGGTATACCTCGTTTTCGGCGGAACTGACCGGGAAAGCGAAGGAGGGCGAAAACCTTATCGCCGTAAGGCTCGATACAACGGAAAACCCACAGATACCTCCTTTTGGCTTCGTTATAGACTATCTTACCTACGGCGGCATATACAGACCCGTGTGGCTGGATATCACGGAGGAGGAATATATAAAGGACGTTTTCGTCCGTACTCCGGAAACCGATACGGTGAGAGTCACCACGGAAGCTGACGGCGGAGACAGGGTATCCGTCAGCATTTCGGACGGCGAAAACGTGATAGCCTCGGGCGAGGGACACGACTGCGCGTTAAGCGTACCGGGCGCGTCGGTCTGGTCTCTGTGCGACCCGAAAAGATATAAGTGCACGGTCACACTTGAAAAGGACGGCACGGTAAAAGATAAAAAAGAGATAATGTTCGGCTTCCGTACCGCACGGTTTTCGGATGACGGATTCTATCTCAACGGCGAAAAGGTGTTCCTGCGGGGGCTGAACCGTCACCAGGATTTTCCCTATATGGGGTATGCCGCGCCGGAATCCCTGCAGCGTGAGGATGCACGGATTTTGAAATACGAGCTGGGATGCAATGCGGTGAGAACGTCGCACTATCCGCAGAGCAGATATTTTATCGACGAGTGCGATAAGATCGGACTTGCGGTGTTTTGTGAGATACCGGGCTGGCAGCATATCGGGGGAGAGACGTGGAAAAGGCAGGCTATTGAGAACACCCGCGAAATGGTGAGAGAGTTCAGAAATCATCCGTCGATCGTTCTGTGGGGTGTGAGGATAAACGAAAGCATGGACGACGACGGATTTTACAGCCGTACCAACGAGGCGGCACACGCCCTTGACGATTCAAGACAGACCTCCGGCGTGAGGTATATCACCCGCAGCAGCCTCCTTGAGGACGTGTACGCCTTCAACGATTTCTCCTATGACGGCAGCGGCGCGGGATCGCTTGACAGAGAAAGGATAACGGGAAGCACAGACGTGCCGTATTTCATATCGGAGCATAACGGCCATATGTTTCCCACCAAAAGCTTTGATAACAGAGCCCGCCTTGAGGAGCAGGCACTGCGCCACGCGGAAGTGATGAGCTGTGCCATGGAGAACGGCGCCGCCGGGTGCTTCGGCTGGTGCATGGCGGATTATCCCACCCACCGTGATTTCGGTTCGGGTGACAGAGTGTGCTGGCACGGAGTGACGGACAGATTCAGAAATCCCAAGGCAGCGGCATATTTCTACCGTTCCCAGTCGGATGCGGAGCCGGTGCTGTATATCACCTCGTCAATGGACGTGGGCGAATACCCCGCGGGACGGATGAAATGCTTTTATGCTCTCACCAATGCCGACAGCGTAAGGCTTTTCAAAAACGGCAGATATGTCAGGGAGTTCCGCCCTGCGGAAAGAGGGCTTTCCCATCCTCCCGTGGAGATAAACGATACCGTCGGCATCCTTCTTCTGTCATTGGAGGGATTTTCCTCCGAGGCGGCGGATGCCGTGAAAAACTGCCTTTTCGCCCTGCGCGACTACGGAGAAACCGGACTTCCGTTTTTCGAGAAGCTGAAATTCATATGGTGCTGTGCAAAATACGGCATGACAAAAGCGAAAATGGGAGAGCTTTTCACAAAATATATCAACAGCTGGAGCACCTCGCCGGTTGAGTGGCGCTTCGAGGGGATAAAGGACGGAAAGTCTTCAGTGACAGTCATAAAAAAGCCCTCCTCAAAGCTTGAAATAAAGGTCATCCCAGGGAAAACGGAGCTCTCGGAGGGCGACACCTACGATATGACCTCCGTCAGAGTGCGTATCACGGACGAAAACGGAAATCCCGCCCCCTATGCCCAGTATCCGGTGCATTTTGAGATCAGCGGCGCGGGCGAGCTGGTGGGACCTCATACCGTGACCGCGGAGGGCGGAATGTGCGGAACTTACGTGCGCACCGTCGGCACGGCGGGGAAGATAAAGCTCATAATTTCTACCGACGTTACGGAAAATGCGGAAGCAGAATTCACCGTTACCGCAGAAAATGAGACGGAAAGAAAGGAATCAAACGGAAAATGAAACTCGGCGGCTTGGCAAAGGCATCCTACGGCATCGGCGCCGTGGGAAAGGATATGGTGTACGCTCTTGCGGCATCGTATATCATGTATTTCTATCAGGACATCATCGGTCTGTCCGCTACCTTCGTGGGCGCAGTTCTTATGGCGGCGAGAATATTCGATGCGCTGAACGACCCTCTTATGGGCATCGTGGTCGCAAAGACCAATACCCGCTTCGGACGTTTCCGCCCGTGGCTTCTCACGGGCACGGTGCTCAACGCTTTCGTGCTTTATGCGCTGTTTGCGGCACCGCAGGCAAAAACGTCATCGCTCAGCGTGTATTTCGCCGTAATGTATATCCTGTGGGGCGTGACCTATACCATGATGGATATTCCGTACTGGTCCATGATACCCGCTCTCACGGATACACTGCACGACCGTGAAAACCTCTCCGTGGTCGGACGTACCTGCGCCGGAGTGGGGTATTCTCTGGTTTCTATGTCAACGGTGCTTCTGGTAAGCGTTCTCGGGAGAACGGAGCGTGAGGGCTTCCGCAGACTTGCCCTTATCGTTGCGATTATTTTCGTTCTTTTCGAGCTTATCTGTTTCCTTTTCGTAAAGGAAAGAGAAGCGCCGGAAATGAAGAATACGACCGTCAGAGAGATGCTGCGGGCGCTTATAAAAAACGACCAGGCGATCGCCGTTGTGGTGACCATAATCCTAATAAACACCTCGCTTTATATCAATTCCAACCTGCTGATATATTTCTTCAAGTACGATGCGGGAGGCGCCGGCTGGAGAGGGGAATATACGGTCTATACCACCTTCGGCAGTATATTCCAGATAGTCAGCATGATGGCGATATATCCTCTGCTCCGCAAAAGATTTGCAAACCAGACCGTTTTCCGCATCTGCGTGCTTTCGGCGATCCCTGCATATCTTGCGGTGCTTCTCATCAGCGCTCTGGGGCTGACGGGAAACGTGTGGCTTCTGATAATCCCCGGCGTGTTTATCTTCGCCGCCAACGGTATACTGGGTGTTCTGACCACCGTTTTTCTGTCAAATACGGTGGATTACGGCGAGCTGAAAACGGGGAAGCGGGAGGAAAGCGTTATTTTCTCCATGCAGACGTTTGTGGTGAAAGCGGCATCGGGATTTGCGGTATTTCTGTGCGGAGTGGGGCTTGATCTTATCGGCATTGCCCGTGATACCTCCGACGTGGGGGGCGCCGTCGCGCAGAGCGCAGGTACTCTGTTCGGTCTCCGCGCCATGATGACGGTCATTCCGGCAATAGGGCTCTGCCTTGCCTTGCTCTATTTCGGAAAGAAGTTCAAGCTGACGGACGAGTACGTCAAAGAGATATCCGCAAAGCTTCATCGGGAAAAGGAAGCGGGACGCTGATGCGTCCCGCTTTTTTGTGTAAATTAGTGTTTGTCGGGCTGTACGCCAATGGTGTAGTTGGCGGCGAAGCCGCCGTACACGGAGGGGCCCCCCCGACGTGTGATTGGGAGGGAGGGCATCGCCCGACCGTGGCAATCTCTACAAACGGTTTAGTCCATCTGATAGAGGTGCCATCAGAGCATTAGCAGAGATTGCCACGCTTCGCTCGCAATGACACGCCCGGTGGGCGTGTGTGTGGAGCGCTTATCTGCATACAGAAACGGGGCGTTTCACGCTCCCGTTTCGTTCCGTTTGTATAAAACATCCGTCTGTAAGCGTAAAAACGATTCAGCAGCGGAGCGTCTCTCGCCCGCGGGGGCTCCCCCGCGCGAAGCGTCTCTCGCCCGCGGGGGCTTCCCCGCAAACTATAATTTAACCTAAAAGAGCGGAGGCTTTTGCCTCCGCTCCTCTTATATTTTCTCAAGGTTTCTTTGCGCAGCTTTCTTTTCAAAGAAAGCTGCATCATCCTCACATCTCTACGCTGAACGTAAGATC
>JAZUGU010000135.1:0-14527 GCA_045641325.1 Candidatus Avispirillum sp. | reverse complement strand
CTTTTCACACAGAACATAAAGAAATCCAATAGTTAAAGTCTGCTTGTTCTGTGCCAGGAAAGGCTTCGCCTTTGCCAAAGTCAACGCGCCGGAAAGCTATGAAAAGAAACGCCGATACGTGGGGCGCCGCCCCACTCCCTGCGGCTTTTTGAAAAAAGCCGGCAAAAACTTTCGCAAAGACAAGCGCTCGACTAACTATAATTTAACGAATAAATCCCTTTTGTTCACAAAAAAGCGCCGCAGGATTTCCTGCGGCGGTTTTTTTAATTATTCGTCGTCTTCGCCGTCATCGTTTCCGATGTCGTCTTCGGGCTCGTCTTCAGAGTCGTCTTCCGGCTCGTGGGGGACCTCACGGGCATCGGAAACCTCGCCGTTTCTGCGTCTTTCTTCCTCACGCAGTCTCTCGTTCTCCGCTATCTGCAAAGCACGGGCGGCGTTCTCTTCCTCGGAACGGCGGCGCTTTTCGGCGGTCATTTCCTCGAGCTCTTCAAAGGTGACTTCCTCATCCATTGCTCTCTTGAACTGCTCGCCGGACATTACCTCGTTCTTGACCAGGAACTTGGCGATGAAATGAAGCTTTTCGATGTTCTCCTCAAGGAGACGCTTCGCTTCGTCGTATGCCTCGCCTATGATCTTCTCGATCTGCGCGTCTATCTTTGCCGCAACGTCCTCGGAGAAGTCACGGTTGTTGGAGAAATCACGGCCGAGGAACACCTCGGTATCGCTGTGGCCGGAGCCGAAAAGTATGGGGCCGAGATCGCTCATGCCCAGCTGCATGACCATCTTGCGGGCGATCTGCGTTGCTCTCTGGATGTCGTTGGAAGCGCCGCCGGAGAAATCGTCAAAGATTATCTGCTCGGCAACACGGCCGCCCAGGAGCTGGGATATCCTCTGCTTCAGCTCGTTGCGGTAAACGCTGTATTTGTCCTCCTCGGGAACGCTCATGGTATAGCCGAGAGCATTTCCGCTGGGAATGATCGAGATCTGGCGGACGGGGTCAAGCAGGGGCAGTACGTGGGAAAGGATGGCATGGCCTGCCTCGTGGTAAGCCGTTTTCAGCTTTTCCTCTTTCTTTATGCGCATGGATTTCTTTGCGGGACCTGCGATTATCTTGGTGAACGCATCCTCGATCTCGTCCATGCCGATGAGGTTTTTGTTCTTTCTTGCGGCGAGAAGTGCCGCCTCGTTGAGCAGGTTTGCAAGGTCTGCACCGGTGAACCCGCCGGTCTGGTTTGCGATGGTGCGCAGGTCAACGGTCTCTTCAAGAGGCTTGTTTCTTGCGTGTACCTTAAGAATAGCTTCACGGCCGATGATGTCGGGCGCGTGAACTGTTACCTGTCTGTCAAATCTGCCGGGGCGGAGCAGGGCGGGGTCAAGCACGTCGGGGCGGTTGGTCGCCGCGATGACGATGATGCCCTCGGTGGAGCCGAAGCCGTCCATTTCAACAAGCAGCTGGTTTAAGGTCTGCTCTCTCTCGTCGTGGCCGCCGCCGAGACCCGTACCTCTCTGTCTGCCCACGGCATCGATCTCGTCGATGAACACGATGGAAGCGGGATGGCGTCTTGCGGTTTCGAAAAGATCACGCACACGGGATGCGCCCACGCCTACGTACATCTCCACGAAATCGGAACCGGAGATGGAGTAGAAGGGAACGCCGGCTTCTCCGGCAACAGCCTTTGCAAGGAGTGTTTTACCCGTTCCGGGAGGGCCCATGAGCAGAACGCCATGGGGGATCTTTGCGCCGAGCTTCGTGAATTTCTGGGGGTCTTTCAGGAATTCAACGATCTCTTCCAGCTCTTCCTTTTCCTCGTCGGCACCTGCCACGTCACGGAAATAGACGCGGCTCTTGTCGCCGGGCTTCACTTTTGCCTTGCCGAAGTTGTTTATCTTGGAGCCCTTGCCGCCGGTCGCCTGGTTCATCATATACCACCACAGTATCATGAATACCACGGCGATGAGCACCCAGGGAAGCATGCTTACCCACCAGGGGAAAGAGGTGGCGGGCTTTATGTCGTATTTCTGGAGATTGGAATTTTCGTCGATATAATTTTCAACGTCGGTGAGGAAAAATTTCACATCGGCGAGCTTGTATTCGATATTCTTTTCGGCACCGGTGGAGTCCTTTATCTTCATTTCGAGAACGCCGTTGTCACAGTCAACGACGAAGGACTGCACCTGGTTCTTCTCAAAGTAAGCCACAATGTCGCTGTACTGGAGCTTTTCTTTGTTTCCGGTGCCCTTGTAGAGGAATGATATGGCAACGATGACGGCTCCGATGAGCACGATGTACCATATGGCGGTCTTAAATCCGTTTTTCTTCATTCTTTGGTTACCTTTCAAAGGTTATATTATCGGGGGATAAGTTCGTTTTTCAGCACGCCCACGTAAGGAAGCGTGCGGTATTTCTCCGCGAAGTCAAGACCGTAGCCGATGACGAATTCATCGGGGATCTCCATTCCGATGTAATCGGGAACGTAGTTCACCTCACGGCGGGAGGGCTTATCGAGCAGGGCGACGGAGCGGACGCTTCTTGCGCCGTTCAGCTCCAGATAGCTTGCAAGATATGAGAGCGTTCTGCCGGAGTCGATGATGTCCTCAATTATAAGTATATCCTTTTCGGACAGGTCTTTGCGGTGCAGGTCAAGTAAAATATTGATCTTTCCGGTGGTGGAGGTGCTCTTGCCGTAGGAGGATACCTTCATGCAGTCTATCTCGCAGGGAATGGTCAGCTTTTTCATGAGGTCACCCATGAAAACGATGCTTCCCTTAAGGATGCAGAGCATGAGCAGGTTTTTGTCCTTGTAATCTCTGTCGATATCTGCGGCGATGCGGGTCACTATTTCGTCAAGCTGTTCCTCGGTGGCAAGCACGTATTCAACGTCCTCGTCCCATACCTCGTAGTGATTTCTGTTCATATCATTCAGATTCCTTTTTAAGGTAAATTAATATGTGCATATCATTGCCGGAAAAACCGTCCGCCGCACGGAGCGTCGGCACGAGAACGATGTCGTCCCCGCAGCAGACGAGGGGGAGAGAATCTCTCATCCTCTGAGGTATCTTCTCGTCGCACATGAGCTTTTTCAGCTTTCTGCGAACGCCGTGCAGGAGATAAATATCGCCTTCCTGTCTGGATCTTACAAAAAGATCACCATACATTTTACCACGGCCGAGCGTTGTGTGTATAAATAAATTGTAAATATTTCCGTCAGTTCCGGGGATATCCTCCTCTTTTTCGAAGATACCCACGAGATATTCTCCGAATTCCGTGAATTTTCCGACGGTCAAGGGCGAGGGAGCGGCTGTTTTTGTCACCTCCGCTTTCTTTGAGACGAACACCGCGTCGCGGTGGATATTGAAATCGCATCCGTGAACGGAGATTTTGCCCACCTTGTCCGAAAATGCAAGCCCGAGTATATCGGAAACGTTCTTTTCGGAAATGTCCTTTCTGCCGTTTTCCCGCTCGCACAGGAGCATCACCACCCGTGATGCTACGGAGCGGTCAAGGGATGAGAACTCATCCCGGGGGATATATTTTCTCTCTCCGATGAAAGCTTTTGCCGTGAGGGAGAGCGATTCTTCGTCAGCACGGGCGGCGGCGGAAAGCCTTAAAAACGCCGAGTCTGCCCGGGGATTTATCTTTCTGAGATTGGGCACCACCGTGTGGCGGATGAGGTTTCTGCTGTATTCCGTGTCCGCATTGGTCTTATCGGTCACGTAGCTTATTTTTTCTTTTTTTGCGAAATCCCTTATCTCCTCGCCGGAGGCGAACAGCAGGGGACGGATCACCCTCCCGCCACAGGCGGGAGTGGCGTCACGGATGGGGTCTATCCCGCCCAGACCGTTGACGGCACAGCCTCTCGTAAGATTGAGAAGCACCGTTTCCATATTGTCGGTAGCGTTATGAGCGGTTGCGATGAGTGCGCCGCCGAGCTTTTCAGCGGTCTCTCCGAGAAATGCGTACCGCACGTTTCTTGCGGCCTCCTCAAGCCCCTCGCCGTTTTTCCTTGCGATCTCCGGGACGTTTGCCTTCAGAACGAAAAGCTCGATGCCGAGCTTATCGCAGACCTTGCGGCAGAACGCTTCGTCAGCATCTGCATCCTCCCCCCGTATCATATGATTGACGTGGGCGGCGCAGAGCTTTTTTCCGCTGTCCCGCAGCCATTCGGAAAGAAAATGCAGAAGGACCGAGGAATCGGCGCCTCCGGAAAAAGCGCAAAGAACTGCGGGGGCTGAGGCAACTGCCTCCGCGATCCCGCACTTCTCCGAATATTCCATTGCATTTTCATAAAACTGCAAGGCTCTATCTCTCCAGAAGCTTATCTGCAAATTCGAGCACAAATCCCCCGATCACGGTGAGCGCACAGGAGGCAGATGCATATTCGAGCATTTCCGGCACCTTGTGGAGCGGCGGGAAAAGCTCTGCGGCATCCCCGCCGGCGGCGTATGCCGAAATGCAGAGGGATATGTACAGAAGCTGTAATATGACTGCACTGAATGACAGCTTCATCATCCGGTGCACGGTTTCTTTTCTTAATTTCATGATGACCTCTTTTCCGTATATATTTTAACATACGAAAAGAGGTGCCTCAAGCGGTAATTTATTCTTTTGCCGCGGCAAAATACGGGCCGAAATCGTCAGATCCCGTATTGACGTAAGTCTTTTTGAAATCCTTTGTGAACACCACGGCACAGCAGAGCTCCGCAAGCGTATCGGGAGTGAGAATGCTGCCGTCGGGAACGGTGCAGAGCAGGTTTTCATTGTTCATGAGGATAAAGCATTCTCCGGGAAAACCGTCCTTTGCGGCGTCGATCGCTTCGTCGCCCTCAATAAATTCAGCCTTCCGGAAGCTGAAAGCGTGCCACAGATAGTTTTTATAAAGGAATCTGGGCAGGCAGTAAGCTTTCGCATCGGAATAGGACATATCCGGCGCAAATGCGGAAAGCCATTTCAGCATGTATTCACGGACGGGGGCATCGGTCACTCTCGTCACCTCTCCCAGCTTATCCCGAAGGGAGGCTTCGAGCAAGCCGAGCTCTTTTTCAGGCGCTTTCTTCCTGTTCATCGTCGATTTCCTCCTGCTCTGAGGCAGTATCTTCTCCCTGCTCATCGGTGGTTTCCTCTTCCGTCATAACGGTGAACTCGACGAGGAGCGCTTCTCCGAGTGTCACGTCGGACGAATTGAACACGAAATAAATTTCGCCGCCGTCGTCCGAATAGTACCACAGTCCTCCGTCAACGGTTATGACGAATATGCTTTTCTCCCCGCAGGTAAAGGTATATCTCACGGCTTTGGCAAGAGAAACCGTTCCTTTTTCCGCTTCGGTGAGAACGGCCTCGTTTCCCGAGAGCTTTTCAAGGGTCTCCTGCACGGGGCCTACGGCACCGCAGTATTTTCCGAGGGCATATTTCCCGTTTTCGGCGTTCACCGCACGGTAGAAGCCGATACATCCCACGTCGGCGAACCACTCGCCGTCGGCGGAGTATGCAAGGAAAGCGCCGGAGTCCGCGGGGATCTTGTAAACGGGGCAGGACGCGCCGTTTATTTTCGCTTTTCCGGGAGCTTCTTCGGGCGCGGCACCGGCAAAGAGAGCGTCGCAGATTTTAACTGCGATCTCATCCGCATTGGTGATGATAAAATCGCCTGGCACGAGCACGAAATTCTCGTCAAAGCCGTATTCCGTGCGGAGTATGCCTCTGTCGCCCAGATCCACCGTGCCGATAATGGCGCCGCTTTCGGTGTTTTCCGGGGATGCTATGTCACGGTAGGAACGGCAGGGAGCGAACTTCTCTTCCTTTGCATCCCACAGCCACAGATTGTAATAGGAGTCGTTTCCGTCCTCTCTGTAAATGATGCGGATGTCCGCATATCCGTCCGCGTTCACGTCATCCGTTTCCATGCGGTCGACCGCATCGGGAACGAGAGTGTCGTATTCGATCTCCTGGAGAACGTCTCCGTACCCTCCGTTATCCCAGAGAGTGATCTTGCCCGTGTCGTTGGCATAGAGGATCTTCGTTTCGCGGTCAACGTAAAACGAGCCCTCGTACTCGATGAGATTGCGCCAGTCGGGGGCTGAGGTCTCTTTCTCGGTGTCCGCTTTCTTCCCGTCCCCGCAGGAAACGAGCAAAAACAGCAGAACCGCAAAGGATAAAACAGCTGTCAGTTTTTTCATAATTCTTCTTTTAAGAAAACGTGCCGCCGAACGGCGGCACGCTCAAAGTCTTATTTCTTTATGCTTCGGCGGTATCTGCTTCTTCTTCGTCCAGGGAGCAAGCGGGCTCGTAGTCCTCGTCGCAAAGTTCGGGATCAAAGTCAATGCTGAAGCAGTCGTTGTCGCACTCGCTGCAGTTGCCGCAGTCAAAGGTCACTTTGAAATACTTTTTGAAGAAGGTATATGCCGCATAGCAGATGGCGGTCGCCAGGATAACTGCGCCCACGGTAATGCCGATGACTTTATAGATGTTGACTTTCTTTTCTTCCATTACTAAAATACCTCCGGTAGATAATTTTACATTTATATTATACCATATCAATTAAAAAATGCAATAGAAAAAGGTGCATTTTTTGTTAATTGAATTTGTACACGCGCCGCACCGCACGGTAAGCGGCAACGGTGGTTTTCGCCCCAAGTCTTCCGGGGAGGCGGGTGAGGGACGCCACGGAGCGCCATCTGAGGCTTTTGTATGCCTCCGGCTCTCTTTCTTTCAGATGCTCCCACAGGGCGAGGAGCTTTTCCGTGTCCTCTTTCGTGTCCTTCATTTCAAGGAAAACTCCGCATATGCTGAGGATTATGGAAAGCTCGTGGAGCATATAGCGGTAGAGCCGCGGGCTTTTTTTCTTTATGGGCGGCAGATGATGGCTGTCTATCATGAGATATGCCACCAGAAGCTGCTGATCTATCCTTTTCAGAACGTTTTTGTCGCTGACGGACTGCTCGTCCGAGCCCACGGAATAAAGGTAAAGATCGCAGTTGAGATAATAGATGCTCTCAACGTACGGAAACGGGACGTACATGTAAAGGTTGTCCACGTAAAAGGTGTGGGCGGGCAGCTCCACGTGATGATCCCGGAGCAGAGCGGTGCGGTATACCACCGAGTGCATCATGAGATACTGCGACGGACCGAAGGGACGGCTTTCCTCCCACTTGAAGATCCTTTTTTCGGGGAAGACGTTTTTATAATTCATGGGACGCCGTTTTCCGGTGTCGCATCTGACGTAAACGTAGTTGCAGACGAACATGTCAACGGGAGTGCCCGCGCTTTCCAGTTCTTTAAGGGAGGATATCAACGCTTTCAGCGCATCCGCATCGAGGCTGTCGTCCGAATCCACCACCTTGTAATACTTGCCGGAGGCAAGCCGTATGCCCGTGTTGACACCCTCGCCGTGACCTCCGTTTTCCTGATGGTGGGCGATGACACGGCCGGGATAATTCCTTTCGTATTCGTCTGCTGTTTCTCCTGTCCCGTCGGTCGAGCCGTCGTCAATGATGATGATCTCGGCACAGTCCCCGGCGGGGAGAAGGGAATCAATGCAGTTCCTCATGAATTTTTCCGAATTGTAGCAGGGAACCGCAAAAGTTATGAGCTTTTCGTTTTCCATTATTTCATGTTTCTGTCGATGTAATCCTGCAGGATAAGCGTGGCGGACAGCTCGTCCACGTTGTCCTTTCTTTTCTTTCCCCGCACGTTCAGCTCGGAAAGAATGTTGTGAGCGGTCACGGTGGTCAGCCTCTCGTCGTACAGCTCAACGGGAACGCCCGTCATCTCCGAAAGGATGGCGGCAAAGGCGCGGCACTTTTCGGATCTGGGGCCCTCCGTTCCGTTCATGTTGATGGGATTTCCCACCACGATGAGATCGGCTTTTCTTTCCGCGGCGGCGGCGGCAACGCCCTCGGCGGTCTTCTTCATGCCCTCGCACTTAACGCATCCCGCGCCGAAAGCGAAGGTACCCGCATTCACGGCAAGTCCGGTTCTGGCATCACCATAGTCTACACCAAGAATTATCTTCGCCATTATCTTTCGACCTCTTTCACCTGCTTTGCGAACGCCTTGACCTCGCGGAGCGTGGGAATGGAGGTGGAAGCGCCCTCACGGGTCACGGAAATGGCGGCGGCCAGATTTGCGAATCTCACCGCCTCGTTGATATCACCCTTCTGCATCAGGGCATACGACATTGCGGCGGTGAAAATATCGCCTGCGGCAGTCGTGTCGACCGCCTTGACCTTGGGCGGCGTGAACATATAGTAATTGACGTTGTCGTAAACGAAAGCGCCTCTCGCACCGATCTTTATGACCACGTATTTGTATTTGCCCATGGAGGCGATGCGGATGGCGGCACGGAGACAGCTGTCAACGGAATCGGGATAGATCCCGGTCAGCGCCTCGCATTCCGTTTCATTGGGGGAGATGATCTCGGCACAGCCTATCTTTTCAAGGCTTATTCCCGGTCTTACGGGGCCCGCGTCGATGAACAGGGGGATACCCTTCTTTGCGGCGAACTCGGCGGCGGCGTATATGGCCTGATCCGGGATCTCGAAATGGATGAAAACGCCGTCGGGCATACAGTTGAAAGCTTCCTCCACATCGTCCGCCGTCATGGTGTCATTTGCACCGGGGTATACGATGATGCGGTTAGTGCCGTCACCCTCAACGATAACGGAGGCAAGTCCGGTGGGGGCATACTTGCTCTGGCAGATGTATCTCGTGTCAATGCCCTCGTTCTCGTAAAGCCTCTTCAGCCTTTCACCGTTCTCGTCCAGCCCCAGCTTTGCGCAGAACACCGTGTCGCCGCCCAGCCTTGCAAAGGTCATTGCGCTGTTGGCGCCCTTTCCTCCGGGGATATATCCGTAGGGCAGGCTTTCCACCACGGTCTCGCCGGCACCCGGCAGACGTGTCATATTCTGTACGAAGTCGATATTGGCGGAGCTTATCACCAGTATTCTCGGTTTCATATCAATACCATTCCTTTGAAATTCTTTTCCAAATACTATTATATACCATCCGCTCCGCTTTTTCAAGTGCTTTCGGCGTACTTGACCTTTCGCTGAAAAAGTGTTATAATCAGGTGATGAAACTGAGGGAGACTGAGCGATGAAGAAAATCATTTCAATGATCCTTGCGGCAGCCTTCGTGCTGACGCTCTGCATCCCCGTCCTGGCGGACAGCCCGTGCGATCACAGGTATACGGCGGAGCATCACGAAAAGAACTGCCAAAGCGCGGGATATACGGTGTATACCTGCGCTCTGTGTTCGGATACCTATACGAAATACGATTATGAGTATGACGATCCGGGCGTTTTCGCGATAGTGTTTTCCACCGTCCGTGACGATGATAACATGACTCTCACGCTGACGGCTGAAATAATCAACAATCCCGGCCTCACCATAGGTATCATGGAGGTGGGATATAACAGGGATACCCTCACCGCGACCTCCATATATAACGGTGACATCTGGCCCGATAACGAGATAAGCTTCGGCGCCGGCGGCGCGTCAAGATATCCGCTGAAGGTGTATTCCGAGCATATGACGGACGATCTTCTGTACGACAACGGTACGTATTTTGAGGCGGAGTTCTCCATTCTCGATCCCGACGGCGATTACGGCTTTCAGTACATAATCCTGAGAAACAATTTCGGAAATTTCGATGCGCAGTTCTTCACCCCTCCCGCAATAGACCTTGCGGGAAAAGCGGAGCTGGGCTGCCATCTTTTCGAGGATACTGTCATCGCCCCCACCTGCACGGAAAAAGGATATACCGTGAGAACCTGCTCCGTATGCGGATACAGCGAGAGCACCGATGAAACGGAGCCTCTGGGACACACCCCCGGCGAGGCGACCGTGATAGTGCCTCCCACGCTGACGGAGGAGGGCGTCACCCTGAGCCTCTGCACCGTGTGCGGCGGCGAGGTGTACGGCACGGTCCCCGTCCTCGAAAGATGGGAAAGGGGCGACATCAACAACGATAAAAAAGTCAACGTGGCGGACTGCAACCTTCTGAAAAAGCTCATCATCGGACAGATGAGCTCGGAGAATATACAGCTGTTTGACGCCGCAGACCTGAACGGTGACGATAAAATAAACGTGACCGACATGAATATACTGAAAAAGATGCTGGTGGGAGCTGCCTCCTAACCCAGCGCTACGTCAAGGGCCATCATTACGGTGAACCCGAGGGTGAACATTATCACCCCGGCATCGGAGTGACGGCCCTCTGACATTTCGGGGATAAGCTCCTCAACGACCACGAACATCATCGCCCCTGCGGCAAAGCTGAGAAGATAGGGGAGCGCGGGGACGATGATGCCGGACAAAAGAATCGTCAGAACGGAGAAAACCGGCTCCACCGCACCGGAAAGAACACCGCAGAAAAACGCTTTCGGCTTTGAAAAATTTTCCGCTTTCAGCGGCATGGAGATTATCGCCCCCTCCGGGAAATCCTGAATGGCGATGCCCAGAGAGAGCGCCATGGCACCGGCAAAAGAAATGCCTCCGTTCCCGGAAAGCCACCCTGCGAAAACCACGCCCACGGCCATCCCCTCCGGAATATTGTGCAGGACCACCGCAAGCACCAGCATGGTGGTCCTTTTCAGATTTCCGGCGATCCCCTCCGATTCCGTGCTTCCCGAATGAAGATGCGGGATGATCCGGTCCAAAAGGAGCAGAAATCCCACTCCGGCGAGAAAACCCGTCACCGACGGGATGAAAGCGAGGGCGGCGGGCCCCGTCCAACTCTCCATGGAGGGGATGAGCAGACTCCATACGGATGCCGCCACCATCACCCCTGCGGCAAAGCCCGTCAGCGACCGGCGGACGAGGAGATCCATGTTTTTTCTCATGAAAAAAACGCAAAGGGCACCGGCGGACGTGCCCAGAAAAGGAAGCATGATGCCCCCTAAAGCTTTAAGTATCATTTGTTTTACCTTTCTTTCTTCTTAAACCGTCAGTAACAGTATATTAGAAAGTGGTGGAAAGGTAACCGCGGCTCTTTACAAGAGGGAATATCCGTGGTAAAATAAAGAAAAAAACGGAGGGTGTCATGTCCAAAATAAACCTTCACGAATTCAGAGAAAAAAGCTTTGCGGGCAAGCTTCGCGCCGCGGGAGATTTTCTCCGTGAGCATCCCGGCTCAACGCTCATCATCGATCCGGGTGAGTACGTTCTCACCACCGACAGGGCGAGAGCGGCGCAGGAGTCCGTCATGAACGGCGAATACGGAGCAATTCCCCAGCTGGTAATGTTTTGCCCCGATTACGTCTATGACCGCGGCCTTGACCTTGACGGCGTCAAGGGATGCCGTATCGAGGCGTACGGAGTTAAGATCATCGTGGACGGCTTCATGGAGCCCGTATCAATCCGCAACTGTAAAAATACAGAAATTCTCGGACTCACCGTTGACCATAAAAGAAAACCTTATTCCAGAGGAACGGTGGTGAAAGCCGAAAGAGGTAAGCTCACCGTCCGCTTCGGGGATCAGTTCCCCATAAATGAAAAAATGCCCCACATGAGGGCGTGCCTGTGCGATAAGGATTTCACAAGGCTCGATAAACTTGTGGAGCTTCATATGGAAAGCGTGAGCGATAACGAGGCGGTATTTACGGCCGAGGGGGCGCCCTGCGATGCCGCAGGCCGTGAGATTTACGTCTGGCACACATTCCATTCAAGGCCCGCATTCCTTATCGAATACGCCGAAAAGGTGCATCTTAAGGACGTGACCGTGAACAGCCATCCCGGCATGGGTGTCACGGCGCACCATTCAAAGGATATTTTCTTTGAAAGACTGCGTGTGGTGCCCGCATCGGGCGAGCGCATGTCCACCAATACGGATGCCACCCATATCGTATCCTGCAGAGGCAAGGTGAAATATGACGGATGCCTCTTCGTGGGAATGGGCGACGACGCATTGAACGTCCACACCTATTATCACGATATCCTCCGTGCCGACGGAAATAATATCGTCACCAAGGCGTCCCCGTGGGACGGCACGCACACCCAGGTGCCCGACCTTTTCGAAAAGGGCGACACTCTCATAAAGGTCAAAGCCGCGACCCTTGCGGTGGCGGATACCTTCAAGGCGGTTTCCGTGGAGACTTCCGACGGGGAGAACAGGGTAGAGCTTGACCATCCCATCGGCGAAACGGAGGGATATCTTATCGCCGACAAGGATGCGCTCCCCGACCTTACCGTTGTGAACTGCACCATGAAGGATCACCTTGCCCGTGCCGCACTCATCAAGTGCCCCCGCGCGAGAATGGAGAACTGCACCGTGGAGCGCACCTTTGACCATGGGGTGAAGATCGCCGCTGAGGCATCATGGAAGGAAGGCATCGGCACGGATGACGTGACGGTGAAGGGATGCCGCTTTATCGGATGCGACCACAGAACCAACTACTGCGGCGGCATATATATGTATTCCGAGTGCGCCGAAAGAACGGAAAATATCCACGGGAAGATCACCGTGGAGAACTGCCATATCGAGTGTCCCGAGGCAAAATTTGCAATGAAGCTCGAAAACGTTGACGAAATAATCGAAAGCGGCAACACCCTGATCTGCAAAGGAGAATAAAATGAAAAAGATACTGTATTACGGAGACTCAATAACCGATGCGGGCAGAAACGCCGACCGCGGAAGCCTTCTTTCCATAGGACAGGGATATCCCGTCATCACCGCGTCCCGCCTCGCGCTTGATCATCCCGGCGAGCTGTGCTTCGATAACAGAGGCATCAGCGGAAACCGTGTGGTGGATCTTTATTCCCGCATCAAGGTGGACTGCTGGAACACAAACCCCGACGTCCTGTCCATCCTCATCGGCATCAACGACGTGTGGCACGACGTGAACGAGCACAACGGCGTTGAGGCGGACAGATTCGAGAACATCTACGGTCTCCTTGTAAAAGAAACTCTGGAGCGTTTCCCGGACATCGAGATCATCATAATGGAGCCCTTCATCCTGCACGGCTGGGCAACGGACGAGAAATGGGACGAGTTCCGTGCGGAGGCAGACCTGAGAGCTCAGGCGGCAAAGCGTGTTGCCGAAAAGTACGGAGCGCATTTCCTGCCCCTGCAGAAGGACTTTGAGGATGCGCTGAAGATACAGCCCGCGGAATACTGGATAGGCGACGGCGTTCACCCCACCATAGCGGGCCATCAGCTTATCGCGGACAAATGGCTGAAGCTGTTTGAGGAAGAGATCTATCCGAAACTGTGAGTGATAATATGATAAAAGATAAACTCATCCGCTGGCTGGATGAATATTCCGAAAAGAGCGGCTATATGGGCATCACCCGCATCATGAAAAACGGAGAGACCGTTTTTGAGCATTGTAACGGATACGGTGACGAAGCGCTCACAGAACCGCTCACTCCCGACAGCGTTTTCCGCTTTTATTCCATAACGAAACCGTTTTGCGCCATAGCGCTGATGCAGCAGTACGAGGCCGGGAAAGTTGATCTTGACGCTCACCCGGGGAAATACGTGCCCGAGGCGAGAGGATTCGATCCCCGCATAACCGTCCGCATGGTGCTCCGTCATTCAAGCGGGCTTCCCGAAGTGACCACCGAGGAGTTCATGAAGCGGGAAACGGCCGATATCCGCGCAGGGATGAAGGCCCTTGCGGGACAGCCTCTCGATTTTGAACCCGGCACGGGCGTCTGGTACCGCAATACCAATTTCGCCCTCTGCGGGCTTATTGTAGAAGAGCTTTCAGGCATGACCGTCGGTGAATATATTGAGAAAAACGTATTTTCGCCTCTCGGCATGAAGACCGCGTTCTGTGCCGCCGCACACCCCGAGAAGAAGACGGTGACGGGCTTTGACATGCAGGACGGAAAAAGGGTTAAGGCGCCCTACATGAATATCGCATCCTTTGCGGGATGCGGCGATGCTTGCGGCACGGCGGAGGACCTTTCCCGGCTGTATCTTGCCATAAGGGAGAAAAAGCTTTTGAGGCCGGAGACGTGGGATACGGTATTTTCCACGCCGGATGACAATTCTTTCGGCTTCGGATGCTCTGTCTTTGACTGGCACGGAAAGCGTGCGATACAGCATAACGGCGGGCATTACGGTTTCCGCACCATACAGAGGATACTGCCCGGGGACGATTTCGATATCATCGTGCTTGCAAACACCGGCTTCGGCACCCCCCGCGAGGATATCACGGAGAAGATATACGAGCTGTGTTTCGATTCGGACGGAAACGCGGCGAATATCGAAATGGATAAGGGATTTATATGAGATATATAACAAAAGTGAAAAGTTCTGTTAATGAAGCGTTTGCTTCGCAAACATGAAGCGGCGGCGTTGCCGCCATGAAGCATTCGCGGCGGCATTCCTGCCGCAACGCTTGTATGAAGCGAAGCGCACACTAACCTTTCCGTGTGCCGAAGGCACGCTTCATAGGGCGAAGCCCTGCTTCATGAGTTGCTACGCAACTCGCTTCATGCACCGCAGGTGCGCTTCATTCAAAAAAACCTTTTTTGTCCGGTAGACAAAAGAGGTTTTTTTGTTGGTGCCGGTGGCGGGGGTCGAAC
>JAZUGU010000134.1:0-18214 GCA_045641325.1 Candidatus Avispirillum sp. | reverse complement strand
GCTCCACTTAGGGATTTTTTCACCGCTGACCGGAAAGAAAAACAAACATTAAAATCCAAGAACGGCGAAGATTTCACGAATAACTAATGAAAAAATGACCGAAACTTTCGTTTCGGTCATTTTATTATATCTTTCCTTTGTTCGTTCTGAACACCTGCCGTACTTTTGTACGGCGACGGTATTCAGAACGAACAATCAGCGGCGCCTCTCTCCCTAAGTGAGCGCCCCTTTACGGGGGCATTTCTTTTTTAGCATATATTTGTCCTCACGGAATATATATGTATCGACAATACTCAACGGAGGACGATATGGATAAAAGGGAAATATATGCAGATATAGCCGGAAGGACCGGCGGAGACGTTTATATCGGAGTCGTTGGACCCGTAAGATGCGGAAAATCAACCTTTATTAAAAGGTTTATGGAAACGTCCGTCATTCCGAATATCGAAGGTGAATATGAAAGAAAGCTGGCATCCGATGAGCTTCCTCAAAGTGCCGGCGGTAAAACCGTAATGACGACAGAGCCGAAATTCATCCCGAATGAAGCGGTTAACCTTTCTTTTTCTGATGGCGGCACCGTCCGTGTGAGAATGATAGATTGCGTGGGATATCTCGTTCCCGATGCTTTAGGTACGACCGAGGACGGAGATATAAGAATGGTAAAGACTCCCTGGTCGGATGAAAGCGTACCTTTTGACGTGGCGGCGGAAGAGGGCACAGGTAAAGTGATAAGAGATCATTCAACTGTTGCAATGATAGTTACCTGCGACGGAACGTTCGGAGAAATACCGAGGGAGAATTATATTGAAGCCGAGGAAAGAACTGTCAGCGAACTCAAAAAGATCGGCAAGCCGTTCGTCGTGATACTGAATTCAGCTGATCCGTCTTCAAAGAATGCAGAAGAACTGGCAATTGAGCTTGAGGCAAAATATAAGGCGCCGGTCGCTCTTATAAACTGTCTTGAACTGGATTCATCCGACGTTGACAGCATCCTTGAAATGCTGCTCATGGAATTTCCTCTTTCCGAAATAGATATATCTCTTCCGGGCTGGGTGTCCTCATTGCCCACGGGTCACAGCCTTTATACGTCAATCATCGAAACTGTGAGAGGATGTCTTGATGATCTCCACAGTCTGAGTGACGTTCAGACATTCTGCGGGAATTTTTCGGAATCTCTTAATAATTCAATGGCAGAATATACGGATAATCTGTCGGCGCAGGTTTCATCCTGTGACCTCGGCACGGGTAAAGCGACGGTCAACGTAACCTTCCCGGAAAGCGTATATTATGAGGTCCTCTGTGATCTTACCGGAATATGTGTTTCAAACGAAAAAGAACTTGTTTCCGTTATGATCAATCTATCCGATGCAAAAAGGGAACTGGAGAAGTACGAAAGAGCAATTATTGATCTTGAATCAACGGGATACGGGATCGTTGTCCCGGAGGTTTCCGATCTGAAAATAGAGAATCCCGAAATCATACGTCAATCCGGCGCCTACGGAGTAAAGCTTCGTGCGAAAGCTTCCAGCATACATATGATACGGGCGGATATCGAAACCGAGATCAATCCCATTGTGGGAACGGAAGAACAGTCTGAAGAGATGGTCAGTCATCTTCTATCATTGGTGGATGAAGATCCGCAGAAACTGTGGGAATCAAATATATTCGGTAAAAGCCTTTATGAGCTTGTAAACGACGGACTGCATACAAAGCTTTCTCATCTTAATAATGAATCGAGAGAGAAACTTTCCGAAACACTTTCGCGTATCGTAAACGAAAGCAGTAACGGATTGATATGTATAATATTATAAAAGAAAAGCCGGTGCAACGGAGCGCACACATAGGGATTTTTTCACCGCCGACCGGAAAGAGAAAAAAGACTAATAAACCAAGAACGGTGGGAAGATTTCCAAATATCTAATGAAAAAATGACCGAAACGAAAGTTTCGCTCATTTTATTATATCTTTCCTTTGTCCGTTCTGAACACCTGCCGTACCTTTGTACGGCGACGGTATTCAGAACGGACAATCAGCGGCGCCTCTCTCCCTATGTGAGGGCTCCTAAAGCACCGGCTTTATGTTATGTAATTTCAGTTGTCCATTGCACGCAGAGCGGCACGCTTTGCGGCCTTGTCTGCAGCTCTTTCTGCGGCTCTTTCAGTCATCTTCTCCGTGGTGTGGTTGATATCGTCTGCAGCCTTATCAATGTCAGCACCGTATTCAACGGGGAACTTGAAAGCGATATCACCGTTCTTGAGCTTCAGACCGAAGGAGTGAACGGAAATCTCACGGCCGTTGACCTTGATCTTTTCATCTTCGATGAATGCCCGGTCAACTTCTTCGTAAGGATAAACACCGCCGAACTCGTAGTTCTTTTCCTCGGAATCGTCAATAAGACAGATGTGTCTGCCGTAAACGTAAATCTTTTCTTTTGTGAAATAAAGCTGAGCTGCATTGTAGGATTCCGTTCTGAACTTGTGATCGGGACCTTTTTTGCAGAGAAGCTCGGGGCTTTTGAAATCAAATCCCTTAACGAATACGGGGTTGATTATCTTGAGAAAATGCTTTTCATAAACTTCGTATTTGATCTGTGCCTGCTCGGGCATATCCTTTGTAATGCTGTAAAGCTGGTTATCGATCTCGGATTCGCCGGACTTAGCACCGGAACCGAAGACGGCAACTACGGAGCCGATCAGTACGACAACAAGAGCGAACGACTTGGTCTTGGGACCGAAGAAGAGGATAACTCCGATGAGGCATATAACAAGGCCGACGATAAGAATAACGTTTATGCCTTTAGATGCGAAATACTTCTGGTTTCGTTTTGTTTCCATACTGATACCGTTCCTTAAATAGATGTTTGCATTGTTTGCCTATTAAATTATACACGACAATTTTACAAAAATCAATATCTGTATCTTAAAATATCCGAAAAAAACGAAACATTTTTGGAAAATACATGATTTGCGGTTATATATTAAAAGCATTGTGTGAAAAATATAGATACAGATTGCCGGAGGCAAAAAGAAAGGATAAGAAATGAAAAAAATTATCAGCTTAACATCATTGTTATTGGCCGCAGCGCTCCTTGCCGTCACAGCATCGGCGTCAGTGCTATCTCCCGCTCTTAACGTTATAGCAAAGAATTATGCAATGACTGTCAGCGGCATCAACGGTGAAGACGTAGTATTTACCAAAGACATGTTTTGCGATGCGGCAGGCTCGGATGCGATCGAATCCGTAAAGATCCTCGGCCTGCCCGCTGAATCGGATGGATCGCTGTATCTTTATGATGCACAGATCCAAAAAAACCAGGTGATACCTGCATCCGATATTGAAAATATGAAGTTCGTGCCCTCATCTTTCGCAGTATCCCCGTCATTTTCATTTACCTTTGACGGCGGGTATGAAATGACGTGTAATATCGTCTATGACGGAAAAGTGAATAACGCTCCGACCGTTGGTAAAGACAGCACGGTCAGAACTTACAGATCCACCGTGTGCAAGGGAACACTCAATGCAGAAGACCGGGATGGAGATGCGTTACGCTATGAGATAGTCGAATACCCCGTTTCCGGTACACTTACCGTAGATGAGTCGAACGGCAGTTTCACTTACCGTCCCACAGACAATACCGTGACCGAAAAAATCGTATACAGAGCGGTAGATTCAAAAGGGGCTTATTCTGAAAAAGCTTGTGTTACCGTTTCCGTAATGAACAATACAAGCGGTATCGTATTTTCCGATATGGAAAATAACGCCTCCGCCACGGCGGCTATCGCAATGGCTGATAAAGGTGTGATGGAATATACGGACGGCGAAAAAGGTGAAAAGACATTTTCTCCCGACAGCAGCGTATCAAGACTCGATTTTCTCATTTCCTGCATGAATCTTTTCGGTGCGGAAAACTTTCCGAAAGTTGAAAGCACCGGATTTGCGGACGACGAAGTTATTCCCGATGAATATAAAGGAATGGTTTACGCAGCGAGAAAGCTCGGTATCGTAAAAGGTGTTGAAAAGGAAAATGAACTGTTTTTCTGCCCGGACAGAGCCGTGACGTGGAGCGAGGCGGCGGTCATTCTCAACAATGTTATCGGGTATGAACCCGCAAACGCAGATAACGCCTCATGGTCATCTGCTGCAGTGTGCGCCATGCGGGAACTTGGAGTATTTGGTTATGAATCGGATATCGGTACTCTCACCAAATCCGAAACGGCAGATATTCTTTACAGCGTTTCGTGCATGATATACGAATAGAAACAAACGGAACGGGAAAAATATAACGAGCCGAAACGAGGCTCGGAAAGGAATACCGACATGGAAAAGAATAAGAACAACTGCGGAAAACAGCAGACCAATAATCAGAACAATCAGAACAATCAGAACAGCCAGAACAGCCAGAACAATCAGAACAGCCAGAATAACCAGAACAGCCAGAACAGAGAAGAAAACTATAAGAATCAGAAACCCGAAAATAAGAACGAAAAAAACTCCAAATAAAGTTCTGAGGCCGCCGATGGCGGCTACATATTTTTTATTGCCTATTTACAAAATCATATATTTGTGATAAAATAAAAACAGATGTTCGGAAATGAGGTGATTTTGTGGATATTCTCGCGGAACTTAACGAGGAACAGCGTCAGGCGGTGCTCAGCACCGAGGGATTTGTACGTGTTGTCGCAGGTGCCGGGAGCGGAAAGACACGTGCTCTTTCTTATAGATTTGCCTATCTTGTAAACGAGCTCGGTATCATGCCCCATAATATCCTCTGCGTCACCTTCACAAATAAATCAGCCGCTGAGATGCGGCAGAGGATACATAATCTCACGGGGGATAACGATACCGGTTATGTCAATACCTTTCACGGCTTCTGCGTTTCGATCCTGCAGGAGGACTCCAATGCGGTAAACTATCCCAAAAGCTTTATTGTCCTCGATAATTCCGATATTGATACCATGCTTTCCGTCATATACGAGGAAAGAGGGCTGACGCTCCGTGACATGACGTTTTCATCTGCCCGCGATATGATAGAAATACAGAAGCTGAAGCTTCATCCCGATTATTTCCTCGATATGATAAAAATGTCTCCCGAAGACCTTAAGAAAAAATATATGGATGCGTCAAACGTATCGGATATCATATTCTACGGATACCTTTATCAGGAGAAAAAATGCTTCGGACTGGACTATAACGATCTGATCCTGTTTTCTCTCTATATCTTTGAAGAGAATCCCGATATAAGGGAAAAGTGGCAGAAGCGCCTTGAATACATAATGATAGACGAGTTTCAGGATATTGACGATCCTCAGTACAGGCTGATGAAGGTGCTGTGCGCTTATCATAAAAATCTCTTTGTCGTCGGTGATCCGGACCAGACCATATATACCTGGCGCGGCGCCAACGGCAGATATTTTCTTGATTTCGATAAAGAATACCCCGAGACAAAAACGGTAATGATGATGAAAAATTACCGGTCAACTCCTCAGATACTGAACGTAGCCAATTCGTTGATAAGTAAGAATAAATACAGATATAAAAAAGACCTTTTCGCAACACTTGACGACGGTGAAAAAGTAATATGTCACCACGGTGAAAATGCCGAGGAAGAGGCTCTGTGGATCGCATCGCGGGCAAAAGCCATGAACGAAAAGGGAATACCTTTCCGCGATATGGCGGTGCTGTACCGTGCGCATTACGTGACAAGGTCCATTGAGGATGCACTGATAAAGAAAAAAATACCGTATACCATATACAGCGGTGTCCAGTTCTACGAGAGAGCCGAGATCAAGGATGCTCTTTCCTACCTGCGGATGATAGTATATAAGGATGATCTTTCATTCCGCAGAATAATCAACGTTCCGAAAAGGAACATCGGTAAAAGAAGGATCGAAGAACTGAAAAAATATGCCGATGAAAACTCCGTTTCGCTTTACGAAGCATTGAAAAGGCTTTGCGATGACGAACTGTTCTCATCAACCAAGGGACAGAGCTTTATCACGATGATCGAAAGATTTTCGCAGAGCTATGAGAGCAGACCGGTGTCAGAGGTGCTTGAAGAGATCCTCGATAAATCCGGCTATGAAAAATCGCTCAGGACAGAGGGAAGCGGAGAGCGCCTCGATAATCTTGCGGAGCTTAAACAGTCTGTATATGACTACGAAACCACCTGCGGCGAAGAATGTACCATAGAGCATTATCTCACTCATATATCGCTTCTGACGGCAAGCGATAACGAAGATAAATCCGACAGAATAAAGCTTATGACAGTACATTCCTCAAAAGGACTCGAATTTCCGTACGTGTTCCTGTGCGGGATGAACGAAGGTATTTTCCCCACACGCAAAACCAAAACAAAAGAGGCAATGGAGGAGGAGCGCCGTCTCGCATTCGTGGCGATAACAAGAGCTGAAAAGGGACTTTTCTTAAGTGAAGCCGAGGGCAGAAATTTTGACGGCGCACCCAGATATCCCTCAAGGTTCATACTCGATATAGACGATGAACTGCTCGAGCATACAGAACCGCCCAGAGAAGGGCTGATCGAAGAAACAAGACGCTATATCGAGAATTACGATGCAAACGTTCTTTCTTCGGATCAGTGCGAATTCCACGAACCCGGAACGCGGGTGAGACACCGTGTGTTCGGTGACGGAACAGTACTTGAGGCAGATGCGAGCGGAGGCTCGCATATCATCAGATTTGACGGCATGGAAACGCCCCGTGCGATTTCTTTCAGAGTAAAAATGGAGGTCATAGGTCATGACAACTGACGAAAAAATCAAAGAATTGTTTGATATTCTCTCGGAGGCAGAGGTATATCAGCGTGCAATGGGAAAACTGAATTTCGATATGCAATGCTGTGCACCCGAGGACGGGATGGACAGAGCGGGCGAGGACATAGCAGTACTCGGCAAACACGTAAGCGAGCTTCTTCTGTCTGATAAGTATAAATCTCTCGTGTGCGAGCTGCACGAAGACCCGGCAGGACTTACCGAGCTTCAGAAAAAGACCGTGGAGCATTTGTACGATGATTATCTGAAACAGAAAAATCTCTCTGCAGATTTCCTTTATGAAATGAGCCTTGCACAGAATAAGGCTTATTCAAAATGGCTTTCCGCAAAAATAGCAAATGATTTTTCCATATTCAGAGATGCATTTGCAGATGTTGTCGAGTACACCAGAAAAGCCATAGAAAAACGAGACGAGCACCCCGGCACGTATTATGATAACTGCCTTAGAGATTATGAAAAGGGCAGCGGTGAAGCATATCTTGACGGATTCTTTGACAAGGTGGCAGAAAGAACAGTTCCTCTTATAAAAGAAATCCAGAAAAACGGGAAAGAAATTAGAACCGATTTTCTTTCAAGACCTTGCCCCATAGATGTGCAGGAAAAGTTCTCAAAGTATCTTCTCGAGCTTGAAGGACTGCGTTCTTCGGCACTGGTGCTCATGACCACGGAACACCCGTTCACAACGAATTTCGGCCCCTGCGACGTCCGTGTTACAACGCATTATTACGAAGAGAATTTCATTTCAAATATATTCTCAACACTCCATGAGGGCGGACATGCCATGTTCATGCAGAACGAGCCCGAGGAGTTCTATAAAGAACACTTGAGCGATAATATGTCCAATGCCATGCATGAGTGCATTTCAAGGTTTTATGAGAATATTATAGGTCGAAGCAGAGAATTTATAGGATATATATATCCTAAAATAAATGAAATCAGCGGCGACGAATTTGCCGATATCACCGAGCAGGAGCTTTTTGAAGCGGTGAACACCGCAACTCCCGGACTTATAAGAATGGAGGCTGATGAGCTTACGTACAGCCTTCATATCATGATCAGATATAAACTCGAAAAGCTGTTTGTCAACGGAGATATCACCGTTGATGAAATACCTGCGCTGTGGAATAGCATGTATAAAGAATATCTGGGTGTTGACGTACCGTCCGATAACGTGGGATGCCTGCAGGATGTCCATTGGACGGACAGCTACGGCTATTTCCCGTCTTATGCTCTCGGTAATGCATACGGCGTACAGATACTGAGAACCATGGAAAAGGATTTCGACGTCTTCGGCGAAGTAGCAAAAGGAAATCTGAAAGCTGTCGGCGACTGGCTCCGTGATAAAGTGTTCAGTATAGCATCCGTTACCACACCGGACGAGTGGATACGCGCCATAACGGGAGAAAGCCTGAACCCCGATTATTTCCTCGATTATCTTGAGGAAAAATACAGAGATATATACTGCCTGTAATATAATCATCGCTCCGTGTCAATAATAAATGCGGAGGTGATTAAAATGATCGAAGAAGATACCGTAAAGCTTTTGAGAGAATGTGATGCAGGCATCAAAATGGGCGTGGATTCCATAAACGACGTGGTAGACTCTGTGACCGATTCCGCTCTCAGAGATATGCTTGAAAACAGCAGAAACAGACACGAAGAGCTGAAGCAGGACGTTGATAAAATGCTTCACAGGTACGGTGACAGCGGAAAAGAGCCCAATCCCATGGCGAAAAGTATGTCATGGATAAAAACAAATGTAAAAATGGCGTTTGACGGCACGGACAGCACAATAGCCGATCTTATGACAGACGGATGCAATATGGGAGTGAAATCCCTGTCCAAATATCTCAATCAGTACGCCGCGGCGGATGAAGATTCAAAAAACATCACAAAAAGGCTCATATCCATTGAAGAAAACCTCAGCGAGGATATGAGAAGCTTTCTTTAATAAGAAAAGCCCTATATAAGGGCTTTTTTTATTAGTTGCAGCTGTTTTTGTCGAAGCAATCCTTTGAATTGAGAACGAAGGATTGGCAGTCTGTGCATTCGATCACAGTGGGGTTTGCCTCGTGGGAGACAACGTTGATTTTGTCAAGGGCACAATAACCCTCGCCTGAATTGTTGGCACACTGATAAACAGAGCATGCTATGCAGCGATTGTTTTTCTTTTCCATTGTAATTCCTCCGAATAATGTGCCGGCAAGCCTTTGCCGGACTCAATATTATTTTTCCTCGCACCTGATTTGATATACCTCACTTATATGTGCAATTTGCACATATTTTTTCTTGAATTTTGACAAATATTTCACTTCGGTTGTTATTGACTTAAGTAAAACGCTGTGATATAATAATGAGGCTGAAAAGCAGACGGTAACTGGGTGTGGCGCAGTTGGGAGCGCGCTACCTTGGGGTGGTAGAGGCCGCTGGTTCAAGTCCAGTCACTCAGACCAATAAATGCGGAATGACAAATGTCATTCCGCATTTATTTATTTGTATGGTCGAATTTGAATCAGTGTCCGAGATCAGTCCTGTGCCTTTGGCACAGGAGGGGTGGCGGGGGTTCCCCGAAGCGAGCCAGCCGAGCTTTGGGGGTCCACGGTTGCGGCCGCTGGTTCAAGTCCAGTCACTCAGACCAGAAAAGCAGGGCAACTTATGTTGCCCTGCTTTTTTGGTTTGTATGCTGACCTGCACTTTCTTTGGATTAACACCGTGCTGACAAGCGGGCATTCTTTAAGAAAATTTGGTTGAAATATTCCTCTTTACGTGCTATAATCTTCTTAACAAAATCTCGGAGGCTGTCTTGAAAAACTACGATCTCGGATTATATGAAAAATCAATGCCGGAAAGTTTTTCCGTAGAGGAAAAGCTCATTCTCGCAAATCGTGCCGGCTTTGATTTCATGGAAATCAGCATTGACGAAAGCGAAAGGAAGATGTCACGCGTCTACGATAAAAGCTTGAAAAACGAGATAATCTCGGCAAAGAAAAATGCCGGTCTCCCAATCAAGACTATGTGCCTCTCGGGGCACAGAAAGTATCCGCTCGGCTCTCCAGACATCGAATCAAGAAAGAAAAGCCTTGAGATCATGCAGGCGGCAATTGATTTTTCCGTTGACGTGGGAATACGCATAATTCAGCTCGCGGGATATGACGTTTACTATACTGAAAGTACCGACGAAACGAAAAAATATTTCTGTGAAAACCTCGCAAAATGTGCTGAAATGGCATCGAAGGCGGGCGTTATGATGGGCTTTGAGACTATGGAAACGCCATTCATGAATACTGCTGTCAAAGCGAAGAAATACGTTGATATGATCGGCTCGCCCTATTTGAAAATATATCCCGATATCGGTAATATCACAAACGGCACAGACGATTATCTCGACGATCTCAAGGCAGTAAAAGGTGACGTCATCGCCGCTCATCTCAAGGAGACGGTTCCGGGCGTATACCGTGATATGGAATTCGGTGAGGGAAGAGTCGATTTTGACGGATGTATCGGAGAGCTTCTGTCCCAGGGCGTCAGGATATTCAATCTTGAGTTCTGGTACGACGGGAAAACCGACCCCTTTGAATACGTAGTGAGGAATAAAAACTATGTCGAAAAAATATTTGCTCGGTATAGATAACGGCGGCACGGTTTCAAAAGCCGCACTGTTTGATCTCAGCGGTAATCAGATATTGAAAAAATCCGTGCAGATCCCGGTGATCTCGCCGTGCGAGGGCTTTACCGAGCGGGATCTTTCCGCGGTGAAAACGGCCAATTTCTCACTTATCCGTGACGTTCTCAGCGAATGTGACGGAGAGGTCGTCGCCGTAGGCCTTACCGGTCACGGAAAAGGGCTTTATCTGCTGGGCGGGAACGGTGACTTCATATACAACGGTATCGGCTCGACAGACCGACGCGCCGTTGACTACGAGGTCAGATGGAACACCGACGGTACGTCGGACAGGATATACCCGAAGACCGCACAGAAAATCATGGGTTGTCAGCCCGTGGCACTCCTTCGCTGGCTCAAGGATAACAGACGGGACGTTTACGATAAGATCCGGTGCGTTCTTTCCTGTAAGGATATGATACGGTATTTTCTTACGGGGGAAACCTTTGCGGAATATACAGATGTTTCCGGCACGAATCTTCTTGATCTTAATACACGCCGTTACGATATAGACCTGCTCCGTGAATTCGGGATTGAAGAAATCTTTGATTATCTTCCCGAGGTGCGGTCATCCGGTGATATCTGCGGATACGTTACCGCAGAATGTGCCGCGCTGACAGGCCTCAAAGAGAGAACTCCCGTTTCGGGAGGCATGTTTGATATCGACGCATGCGCGCTCTCCATGGGCAATATAAATCCCGGAGATATGTGCATGATCGCCGGAACGTGGAGCATAAATGAGTACGTTTCCGAAAGGATGGTCACGGATAAAAGCGTTTCAATGAATTCCGTGTTCTGCGATCCCCGGTATTATCTTTGTGAGGAGAGCAGTGCCTGCTCATGCGGAAACCTCGAGTGGGTGCGTAAACTGATAAAGACCGATAATTACCGGGAACTCAACTCAATGGTTGAAAATCTTCCTGCGGAGAAATGCCCCGTGTATTTCCTGCCGTTCCTGTATGCCTCAAATGAGAATCCGTATGCGAAAGCGTCGTTTATAGGATTTGACGCCTCTCACGGCACGGAGCATCTTGCCAGAGCAGTTTATGAGGGTGTGGCATTTTCTCATAAAACTCATGTGGATGCATTGCTTAAAAGCCGGGGCGTACCCGATAAGATAAGACTTGCGGGCGGCGTTGTGAATTCCGCCGTCTGGACGCAGATTTTTGCAGATGTGATGGGTATCCCCATGGAGATCGTCGAGGACGCGGAACTTGGCTGTAAGGGCGCCGCTATGTCCGCAGGTATTGCGGCAGGTGTATATGCCGATTATTCCGATGCGGTCTCAAAATGCGTGTCTGTCTCGAAAACAGTTGCGCCGAATAAAACGGAAACCGAAAAATATATTAAAAAATACAATACGTACAGAAAGATCGTCGACTTCCTTGACGGAGTGTGGAACGAATTGAGATAACAAGATGTTGGAACTGTTAAAAGAAAAAGTCTGCAAAGCCAATCTTGATCTGGTGAAGCACGGAGTTGTTCTCTTTACGTGGGGAAACGTAAGTGCAATTGATAAAGAAACAGGCCTTGTCGTAATAAAGCCAAGCGGCGTTGATTATGCAATAATGAAGCCGGAGCATATGGTCGTTGTCGATATTGACGGCAACAGAGTTGAGGGGGATCTCAACCCCTCCACCGACCTGCCGACTCATCTGGAACTTTATAAAGCATATCCGGGCATCGGCGGCGTTGTCCATACACATTCTTCTGCCGCGACCTCGTGGGCGCAGGCAGGGCGCGGTATCCCCTGTTACGGCACAACTCATGCCGACTATTTCTACGGTGAGATACCCTGTACCCGCGACCTTTCTTCAGACGAAGTCAATACTGAGTACGAAAAGAATACCGGAGTTGTGATCGTTGAAACCATGAGCGATCGTGATCCGCTTGCCATGCCCGGCGCACTTGTGAAGAATCACGGCGTTTTCGCATGGGGAACTGATGCTGATAATGCCGTGCATAACGCTGTAATAATCGAATACGTGGCAAAAATGGCATCGGAAACTGAAAGACTGAATCCCGATGCCGCACCCGCTCCGCAGTATCTGCTTGATAAGCATTACCTCCGCAAGCACGGAAAGAATGCTTATTACGGACAGAAAAAGTAATCTTTAAAAAGCAAAACACCCGCCGAACCTTCGGCGGGCGTTTTGCTGTACGCTCATTAAAACTTTGCGTCTGTTTCTTTGCTGTATTCTTTCCAGGCCTCGGCAACCTTTGCCCAATCCTCGTCTGTCAGCTCAAGTGAGGGCATGGGAGTGATGCAGTAAAGGTCGGGAATACCGTATTCCTTTGCCATCGTCAGGTGGCGCATGGTGTCTCTTCTCGAATGGAACGCGGAACCGTCCGTATCGATAAGGGCATCGGGAAGTGCGGTGGAATAGAGCATTTTTCTGAACTTGAATTCCTCATAGCATCGGCGCAGATCGGGGAAGTAGTCGTGAAGTCTGCCATGATCGAGGAATCTGTTGAAGTATGGATGGCAGGGCGATCCGGAGATCACGCAGTCGGGCTTGAATTCTTTCGCGCACTCGTAGATGAATTTCAGATACTCATAATAAAGCTCAACACCGTAGAGACCGGAGTAGGACTCGCACTTTCTGCCGACGGGCTGGAAGAATGCGAAATCGAGCTTCAGACCGTCTGCATTGTAGCAACCCTCGTCGGAAGAGAGAAGTCTGTGCATATTCTCGCGGAGAAGGGCACGGTATTTGGGATTGGTGGGGTCTGCTACCTTGCAGAAGCCGTCCTTATCACGTCCGAAGCTTCTCTTGGGGTCGGCCTCGTCAAGCATTGTGCAGTCATCGGGAAGTCCCTCAGCGTCCCAAAGCTTGTACCACAGCATGGTGTGACAGCCGTTTTCTTTTCTGTTGTTGTCGATCCATCCGCGGAGGTCGGGCCATTTTTCGGTGTTTACCGTTGCCGTGCCGTATTCATTCTGCCACTTGTCGTCAATAATCATGAGCTGCGGATGCAGATCACGTCTTTTCAGCTCGGATACGAAATTGTCGTAGAGCTTCTGATTTGCCATGTCCGCCGCACCGAGCTGGATTTTGTTCTTCATGGCATATGCCGCCTGCTCGATCCAGCCGCAGGCAATAGGACCGTACCAGAAACGGGGCTTTTCCTCTTCGGGCTTTCTTTCTGCGATGCCGTTTTCAAAATAGTAGTCCGAATAGAATTTCAGCGCTTCTTCACGGCTCTTTGAACCGAAAACGATGAGTTTCGGAGATACCCATTCACCGTCAAAGCTTTCGTGACCGTCCTGATTTGTGGTGAGCCAGAAACGGCGCATGAAGTTGTCCGACTTGGTGTTATAAGTGAACTTCGTAAAATTGTGATGTCCCTTTTCTGCAACAAGACCGAAACAGAGCTTTGTGTCTATGCCGCAGATATCAAAGATATAGCAGAAAAGCGGAGGAATCGTGAGGTATGAAAACTCATCGTAATTCTCCATGGGATGGAACTCGCACTGGCGTGCTCCGGTAACGGTGGGGATAGCCATGAAACCGTTGTCGAATTCATATTCGCTTCCGGCGTTTACACCGTTTTTATTTCCCGAGAAATAATCGACACCGTCAATTTTTCCGCTTCCGCTGATTACGGCATAGTATTCGAATCTGTCTTCAAAAGGAGTGAGAATGTATCTGTATCCCTTCTGATCAGTCCAGACGTAGCTTTCTCCTTCTTTGGCAAATGATGCGACTTCGGGATCGCCGTCAGCAGCTACACCGTCCACAAGAAGATTAACTGATGAAACGGGACGAAGCTTTGCTGTCTGTTCACCGTCCAGAAAAACGGTCACGGAGTTTTCCGTAATTTCCAGGGAATACGATTTCTTTTCGACCATTACATTTTTTTCCATTTTGTACCTCTGCTTTGTTTACTTTGTGAAATGGATAACAGCTATCCATATAAGGGCATATAAAAGTGACATTCCTACTGATTTCAGAAGCAGACCGAAGCTCTTTGAGGCAGAGCCGTTGTGAGTGTATTCAGCTTTGTTTTTCATATGATACCTCTTTCAATCAGAACAATGTAAACGAGAATAGCTGCCTGAACGATGAATGAGAACCAAACACCGATAGAGAAGTGGAACTTTGTTCTGAAAACGGTTTTGTGCCTGAACAGATATCTGCCGAGAATTCCTCCGAGAGCTCCGCCGAAAGCGGAAAAACCGAGAAGAACGACCTCCGGTATTCTGGGATTCGATTCTTTTTTAGATAATAATTTGTCGATACCGAATATGAGAAATGTCAGAAGAGACATGATACCGGTAACGTACAGATATATCCTTGTCATAGTATCACCTCAGCAATATGATATCTGTCCCCGGAGCTTTTGTCAATCAAAATGTGAAAAAATTTTTATTTTATATTGAACTGCATGAGGTATTGTGATACAATATATTGTGAATTATGATATTTCCAGAGGTGAATATGAGAAAAGGATTTGATAACGCAAAGTACATGGCTATCCAGTCGGAATGCATCCGTGAAAGAATAGCCCAGTTCGGCGGTAAACTTTATCTTGAATTCGGCGGCAAGCTATTTGACGATTATCATGCATCAAGAGTGCTTCCCGGATTTGAGCCTGATTCAAAGATCAGGATGCTCGCAACCATGAAGGACGAGGCGGAGATCATCATTGCGATCAATGCCGAGGATATCGAAAAAAATAAACGCCGCGGAGATCTCGGCATTACATATGATGACGATGCTCTGAGACTTGCCGATGCTTTCCGTTCTCTCGGATTCTTCGTCGGCAGCATAGTCATTACACGATATGCAGGTCAGAAGGGCGCAGATAAGTTCAGACAGCGCCTTGCTTCGCTCGGTATGAAGTGCTTTCTTCATTACACGATCCCGGGATATCCGTCCGATATACAGGGGATTGTCAGCGATGAGGGCTTCGGCAAGAACGAATATATCGAAACCGAGAGACCTCTTGTCGTAGTCACGGCACCCGGTCCCGGAAGCGGCAAAATGGCGACCTGCCTTTCACAGCTGTACCACGAGAACAAACGGGGAGTGAAAGCCGGATATGCCAAATTCGAAACTTTCCCCATATGGAATCTCGCGCTGAAGCATCCCGTCAATATCGCATACGAAGCGGCTACCGCCGACCTGGACGATATCAATATGATCGACCCGTTCCATCTGGATGCATACGGTAAGACAGCCGTCAACTATAACCGTGACGTAGAGATCTTTCCCGTGCTCCGTGCAATGATGACGCAGATTCTCGGTGAGTGCCCCTATAAATCTCCCACGGATATGGGTGTAAATATGGCAGGCTTCTGTGTTTATGACGACGAAGCTGTCTGCGAGGCCGCGAATATGGAGATCCTCCGCAGATATTACAGAGCAGCCCAGGACGTTGCTATGCATGCGGCACCTCCGGCTCTTCTTCAGAAAAATGAGCTCATTATTCAGCAGGCCGGCATTACAAAAGACATTTGTCCTGCGATCAAAGCTTCTATCACGAAAGAAGAAGAAACCGGAAATCCCGCCGGAGCTATGGTGCTTCCCGATGACAGTATCATCACGGGTAAAACCAGCAGCCTTCTCGGAGCTTCCGCTTCCGTTCTCCTCAATGCTTTGAAAAAAGTTGCCGGTATCGATGATTCGATAGACCTTATCAGCCCCGAAACACTTGAGCCTATATGCCAGCTGAAAACCGAAATGCTCGGCAACCGCAACCCAAGACTCCATTCCGACGAGGTGCTGATAGCACTGGCAGCAAGCTCATTCTTCAACGCCAACGCAAAAAAGGCAATGGACGCGATACCGCTTCTCCGCGGCTGTGATGCACACTTCTCGGTCATCATCGCTTCGGTTGATGAAAAAACTTATAAAAAGCTGGGTATAAACGTTACCTGCGAACCCAGATACGAACACAGAACACTGTACCATAAATGATTTTCAAGGAGAGATATTATGAAACTCGGTATGATAATGGGCTGTGAGCCCAAATCCTTTGACGAAGCAAAGAAACTCGGACTCGATTTTGTCGAATTCGACCTGAACCATCCCGATTACTGGGGCGTTAACATGGACAGTTTTCTTCCCATCGCCCCCGAAATCAAGGCGGCATCCGAAAGGACCGGCGTTGAAGTGGGTGCAGTCGGCCGTTGGGCGAGCCAGGTCGTCACTCCCGACGGCGAGATCATCGAGCACGAGATCTCCGAAATGAAGAAATGCATCGACTTTGCAAAAGCAGTCGGTGCTCCCAACTATCTCGTTTCCGTCAACTATGCGAAAAATATTTCGTATTATAAGAACATAACCGTTGCGATCAAGGTACTTAATATCATCAACGATTATGCAAAAGAAAACGGAATAACCGTTTCCATTGTAAACTGCATGATGGGCGATAACTATATCCGCACTCCCGAACAGTGGAAGCTCGTCCTTGATGAAGTGCCCGGTCTTATGATCAAATACGATCCCTCCCATAGTTTCGTTCACGGCGGTGATCACGGAGCTTATATGCACGAAGGACTTATGTGGGGCGACAGATTCGGATATGTTCACGTTAAGGGCGTTATCCAGGACGGCGATTCCGAAGAGGAAATGTCGTGGATCCGTCACAATCTCGCAAGAAAGTATCCCGAGGCAGCCGCATATTTCGACAGCACCGGATTCAATCATAAGAATTATGACAACCCTCCCGCAGGACTTGATTCCATCAACTGGAGAGCCTTTATGGGCATCCTCTATAAGTACGGCTATGACGGATATCTGTCTATCGAGCCTCATTCTCCCTCATGGACCGGAGAAAAGGGCGACCGCGGAGTAGAGTATACCATCAAGTATATCAGAAGCCTGATGATCTGAAATGACAGATAAATTCTCACCCGTCGGCGTTTTCGATTCCGGCGTGGGCGGCATCAGCGTGCTGAGATCGCTCGTGAATCTTATGCCGAATGAAAATTTCATTTTCATCGGTGATTCTGCTAACGCACCGTACGGAACTAAGTCTGCCGATGAGGTCTTTCGCTTGTCCGAAAACAGCCTTCTGAAACTTCTCGATATGGGTGTAAAGCAGATAGTTATAGCTTGTAATACGGCTACTGCCGTCGCCGCAGACCGTCTGCGAGAAAAGTATCCCGATATCGATATCGTCGGCATAGAGCCTGCCATAAAGCCCGCCGCTACGGAGAACCCGGGCGGTAAGATCGCTGTTCTCGCCACAGACCTGACAGTCCACCAGAAGCGTATCTATGCTCTGTATGAAAAATACGCGGATATAGCTCATATCGACCTTGTTTCCTGCATTGGTCTTGTCGAACTGATTGAAAACGGTCACCTTTATGACGATGAAGTATTTGCATATATCGGTGAGCGTTTGAAAAACTATATGGATTACGATGCGTACGTTCTCGGATGTACTCATTATCCGCTTGTAAAGGATGCGTTTCTCCGCGTTCTCGGTGACGTTAAGCTGTATGACGGCGGAGAAGGTACGGCAAGAAGATCAAAAGACCTTCTTGCAGGAAAAGACCTGCTCACAACCTCGTCCGAAAAGGGAAGTGTTGAAATGATCAATACTTCAGACGATCCTGAAATGATAAGATTATCATATTCATTGTTATGAATTCATTTTTATAAAAAAAGAGCCGTAACGGAGCGCACACATAGGGATTTTTTCACCGCCGACCACTTGAAAACGAAGTAACTGCCTGGCGCAAGTATGCTGTTTTCAAGCCCCATTTGTGACTTTTGCCGCCAATGGGCGGCAAATTCAAAGAACCGTCACA
>JAZUGU010000133.1:0-12867 GCA_045641325.1 Candidatus Avispirillum sp. | reverse complement strand
TGCTTACAGAAACGGGGCGTTTCACGCTCCCGTTTCGTTCCGTTTGTATAAAACATCCGTCTGTCAGCGCAAAAACGGTTTAACAGCGAAGCGTCTCTCGCCCGCGGGGGCATCCCCGCAAACTATAATTTATCACTCGTATTACTGATTCTTGAAGAACTGGTAGTAGTTACACGGGATCATGCCGTTATAGAGCTTGCGGACCTTATCGGCACGGCGGCCGTAGAGTGTCTGGAACTGCGGGTGTGAGGTGAGCACGTATATCTGCCACATGCCGAGGCTTTGCCACGCTTTTCCCATTTTGCGGTACAGCTCGTCCACGCCCTCCTCTTTCATAAGGCGCTCGCCGTAGGGAGGATTGGTGACTACCGTTCCTCTTTCCCCTCTCGTTTCGAGATCGAGAGCATCGGCAACGGAAAACTCTATCATATCCGCAACGCCGGCACGCTGTGCCGACTCTTTTGCTATCTTCACGCACTCGGGATCGATATCGGAGGCGCGGCAGTGAAACTCCGTTTCCCTTTCGTTTTCCCTTGCCTTTTTTCTCGCTTCTTTCCAGAGGCTTTCCGGGAACTGTGGGAATTCCTCCGCGGCAAAGGCACGGGATACGCCGGGAGCGATGTTTTTCATCATCATGGCGGCCTCGATAACGATGGTTCCCGAGCCGCAGAAGGGATCGCAGAACGTAACGTTCTCGCGGGGGCGGGCAAGCGACGCTATTGCCGCCGCAAGTGTTTCACGGAGAGGTGCCGCCACCGTCTGCGGTCTGTATCCTCTCTTATGGAGCGGTGTGCCCGACAGGTCTATCATGAGCGCCGCTTTATCCTTTAATATAAAGAAATCTATCTGGTATTTGATGCCCGTTTCGGGAAGCTCTTTTACCCCGTGTGCCGACATGAGCCGTGTTACCACGGCTTTTTTGATTATTCTCTGGCAATCGGGAACGGAAAAGAGTTTGCTTTTTATTGCGTGCCCTCTCACGGGGAACTGATCGTTTTTGCCCACGTATTCCTCCCACGGGAGTGCTTTAGTGCCCTCGAAGAGCGCATCGAAGGTGGCCGCTTCAAACTCGCCGAGGTTAAGGTACAGCCTTTCCGCGAAGCGGAGATTTACGTTACAGACAGCGCAGGCGGCGGCATCGCCCTCAAAGGTTATTCTGCCGTCGATGGTTTCCGTTCTCTTATAGCCGAGAGCATCAATTTCTGCGCCAAGCAGGCCTTCAAGCCCGAAAAGGCAGGTCGCCGTATATCTCATTCTTTTCTGCCTCCCTTTTCGGAGCTTTTCTTTTTGACGGATTTAAGGGTGAAGGTGAAGCGGCACCATTTGCCCTCTTCGCTCTCTACCCATATTTTCTCGCCCTGTGCCTCTATAATGGTACGGGCGATATACATGCCGAGGCCGACGCCCTTTTTATCCATGCCGCGGCTCTTATCGCTCTTATAGAAACGCTCGAACACGTTGGGGATATCCTCCGCCGGGATGCCCTGGCCCTCGTTATAGACGCTGACGAAGACCTTTTCGTCTTTTTCGGTGATCTTTACCTCGTAAACGCCGCCCTCTCTCGAGAATTTGATGGCGTTATCGCAGATATTATAGAATATCTGGTGGACAGAGTCCTTATCCGCAGAAACGTACATATTATCTCTGTCGCATTCGAAGCGGACGTCAAGGTTTTTCTCCTCAAGGCGCTGGATATTGGCGATGATGATTTCTCTGCCCTGCTCACAGATATCATAGGTTTCGGGGGTGAATTTCCGCTCGCCCGCCTCAAGCCTTGATATATCGAGGAGCTGGGACACAAGACGCGACAGACGTCTTACCTCGGAGGCGATGATGCCCAGATAATACTCGTGCTTTTCCGGAGGGATCGCTCCGTCGAGGATGCCGTCGATAAATCCGGAAATGGTGGTCATGGGAGTACGCAGGTCATGGGAAACGTTTGCGAGGAACGAGCGGCGCATATCCTCCATGGTCTGCATGGATGCAGCCATATTATTGAATGCGGTGGCAAGCTCCGCGATCTCGTCGTCTCCGATGACGGTGACGCGCACGTCAAACTGTCCTCTCGCATACGCCTTTGCCGCACGGCTCATCTCACGGAGAGGCGAGATGAATCTGTGGGTGACCACGTACACGATGACGAGCAAGGCGAGCATGATCCACAATGCCGACGTGATGACCGTTCGGTTCATGCCGGCAACGACCGCATCGGTCTCGCCGTAGCTGCTGGATGCCGCAAGGATAGAGCCCGTATACTCGCCGTTATTGTAAACGGGGAAAATATAGTATATATAATCCACCTTGAAAAAGCCGTACATATCGTCGGCCCCGTCTACCTGCGACAGATATTCGCCCTCCGTGAGCTTCTGCCGGATCTCGTCCGGTATATAGTAATATATCGCAGAGGTGGTGCTGTCTTTTGCGGTGGTGGGATTTGCCACGGAGGATATCTTCGTGCCGCCCGAGCCGCCGCACATTATGACCTGCCCTTTTTCATCGGCGATGAGGAACACGATCTCACCGTCGCTGCCCGAGAAAAGCTGCATCATGCGGCTGAGCTTTTTCTGGTAGCCGGAGTTCTCGCGGATATTGGTGAAAAGGTAATCGCCCAGCCCTTCGTAATCACCTTTATCGTTATAGTCGTTTTTTATGTATTCGAACAGAGAGCCTGCGGAGGTGGAAAGGGATTTCGCCTTTATATCCGTTCCGTAGGAGGTGATTATGGACGATATTGCCAAGGACATTACCGCAAAGCTTATCACGATGATAAGCACGAATGCGGCGACGAACTTGAATAATATACTTTTGAATACTCTCATCATACGTCCCTTTGAGCTTTATTTAAGAAAACGTGGGACCCGCCCACGTTTTCGCATTATTTACTGCTGAAGTATCTCGAACTTATAGCCGACGCCCCATACCGTTTTCAGCACCCATTTGTCCGATACGCCCTCAAGCTTTTCACGAAGCCTTTTAACATGGACGTCAACGGTACGTGAATCGCCCAGATAATCAAAGCCCCATACCTTATCGAGAAGCTGATCTCTGGTGAACACACGGTTGAAATTGGATGCGAGGAAATACAGAAGCTCCAGCTCCTTGGGAGGAATATCAACTGCCTTGCCGTTCAGCTTGAGCTCATATTTCTGCAGGCTTATTTCGATATTCTCGAATTTGATGACCTCTTCGTCATGCTGGCCGTCGTGGGAACTGTAACGGCGGAGCACCGCCTTGACTCTCGCGGAAAGCTCCTTCATATCATAGGGCTTGACCACGAAATCGTCTGCGCCAAGCTCCAGCCCCAGCACTTTATCGAACACGTCACCCTTGGCGGTGACCATGATGACGGGCTTGGAGGATACCTCTCTTATCTCACGGCAGACCTGATATCCGTCCTTTTTCGGGAGCATTATATCAAGCAGGACCAGGTCGGGCTCATAGAGCTTGAACGAGGTCACGCCTTCTACGCCGTCAGCGGCGGTTTTTATTTCATATCCTTCGTTTTCAAGGTACAGACGCACCATTTCGCAGATATTGGGATCATCATCGATAACAAGAATTTTGGTACTCATATCTTTCTCCTTTTACGATATTTTCATGTTCATACCTTATTCCACTATAATCATAACACAAAATATCACATTTGTATATACCTTTTTTATACTTTTTACATTTATTTTAAGTATTGTTCAAAAGCCCTTGCCAACCGGAAAAATATTTGATATAATTGATATAATGATATTTGTGTGCATTTTTCGGATGCACCGTGAAAGGTCTGATTTTTATGAAACTCGGAATAATCGGTCTCCCCAACGTGGGAAAGAGCACGCTGTTCAACGCCATCACCGGCGCGGGAGCAGGTGCCGCCAACTACCCCTTCTGCACCATCGATCCCAACGTGGGCGTCGTTTCGGTGCCGGACAAAAGACTTGACATACTGGCGGAAATGTACAATCCGCAGAAATATACTCCCGCCGTCATCGAATTCGTTGACATTGCGGGCCTCGTCCGCGGCGCTTCCAAGGGTGAGGGACTGGGAAACAAGTTTCTCTCCCACATCAGGGACGTGGACGCCGTAGTTCACGTTGTGCGCTGCTTTGACGACAGCGATATCATCCACGTTGACGGAACGGTTGACCCCGCAAGAGACATCGAGACCATCAACATGGAGCTCATCTTTGCCGACATGGAGACGCTTGAGCGCCGCATCGACAAGACGGAAAAGCTGGCAAAGAGCGACAAGAGTCTCGCCGAGGCGATCTCCGTTTACAAGAGAGTTTACGATACTCTCTGCGACGGAAAGACCGCAAGACAGACGGAGCTCTCCGAGGATGAGGAAAAAATCATGGACGAGGTGGGTCTGCTCACCATGAAGCCCGTTATCTACGCCGCGAACGTTTCCGAGGACGAGGCCGCAGAGGTTTCTCCCGACAATGCTTACTACAATGCGGTAGTTGAGACCGCAAAGTCCGAGGGTGCACAGGTGATCCCCATATGTGCCGGCATCGAGGCTGAGATCGCAGAGCTTGATCCCGAGGAGAAAGCCGAATTTTTGAACGATCTGGGTATCGGCGAATCCGGGCTTGACAAGCTTATCACCGCAGGCTATTCCCTGCTCGGTCTTATCAGCTATCTCACCGGCGGTCCCAAGGAAGTCCGCGCATGGACCATCAAGCGCGGCACGAAGGCTCCTCAGGCCGCGGGAAAGATTCACTCCGATTTCGAGCGCGGCTTTATCCGTGCGGAGGTCGTTGCATTTGACGATCTGGTCGCATGCGGCTCTATTGCCGGTGCGAAAGCGAAGGGCCTTCTCAGAAGTGAGGGCAAGGAATACGTCATGAACGACGGCGACGTTGTGGAATTCCTCTTTAACGTATGATGAAAAAAACCGTTTGTATAATCACCGCTCTCGTATTCATGCTTCTTCTCGCATCCTGCGGGGAAAAAGCAGAGCCCTCCGACCTCTGGGGTCTGTGGAAATACGAGCTGAACGGCAAATACCGTGAAGTGATAACGGAAGTCATCGCGGACGAAAGAGTGTACGTGGATATTTATTATCAGTTCAATGAAGACGGAACGGGCAGGACTTACGCCTCGGACGGCTCATTTGACAGGGAGTTCACCTACACGTTTTCCGATGACACCATCACAATCACCTCCAGCGGATACTCCTTTGACCAGAAATGCAAGCTGACTCCGAGCACGCTCACCATCCGTGACGAAAGCGGAGAAAACGTTGTTTTTGAAAAGCAAAATCAGAAAGGATAAACGGACAAGATGAAAAAACTGATCTCTGTGATCCTGTGTGCGGCGATGCTTCTGGGTGCCGCGATACTGCCCGCAAACGGTGCGGACTACACTCCCGATAAAGGAGCTTTCATTTTCGACAGCGAGGACTCCCTCGGTCTGCTCTCTTTCCCACACGATCTTACCGCCGCCTATGACGGTGATTTCAAAGCCCTGAAGCTGACCGCCACCGCCAATCCCTTTGACCCGAGAGTGCTCATTGATTTTGAGGACACCGTCAGCGCGGACGATTATAAATATCTTGTATTCACGTACATGATGCCTGCCACGGTTTCCGGCTCGCCAAGCGTTGCCGAGATCTTTCTTTCCGCAGGCTCGACCAAGCTTCCCACCGCGGGAAAATCCATAAACTTCGCTCTCACCAGAGGCTCCGTATTCATTACGGAAAGATTCGATCTGACCTCATACAGCTGGTGGAACGGCAATATCAACAATATCCGTCTTGACGTTTTCGACTATGCGCGCGAGGGCGACTGCATATACGTCGATTCCGTCATTCTCACGAAAACATTATCTGATGCAAATGCGGCAGCAGGTTACCGTGCCGCCGCCAGAGGAGGAGAAACCGATATGTCGGAAGATTACATCTGCAACAGCTACGAATGGGACAAATACACCTCTCCCTTCTGGAAGGGCGGCATCGTTTACAACGAGGCTGTATATCCCATTAAGGATCAGAACGGCGGCACTACTTACACTCTCATGTACACGCCCGACGTTGTCACGGCAGTTTACGATGCACAGTTCAAGGTGAAATACCGCGAGGGTGTTGACTACAAGATTTCCGGCAACAAGATCACTTTTCTTCCCACCGGTGCGATGCCCATCAAGGAATACACCTATCTGCATCCCACCAACAACATGATCCCCGCGGGATACAGCGGATGGTCTCCTTATTACAAGCGCCATGCCGCAGGTGACGGAAAATACGACTACCACACCGCAGAGGTGGCAAGGCAGTACATAAACGTGACCTACACCCACTCCGATGTGTGGAACGGTCCCGTTCCCGCCCAGCACTCCGATCTGCTTCCCCGCACTGCCGCAAAGATTCAGAACAAGGGCAGTCTCAACGTGGTTTATTACGGCGACAGCCTGTGCGGAGGCGCACGTGCTTCCGCGTACGAGAACATCTATCCGTATGCGGAGTGGTGGAATCAGCAGATCACTACCGCACTGAAAAAAGGATGCGGTGTGAACGTTAACGCCACTTACTCATCCGTCGGAGGCTCGACCGCATCCTCCATGTCGTCCTCCTCCACCATCGCTCAGTACGTGATGCCTTACAATCCCGATCTGGTCGTCATAGAATTCGGTGTTAACGACGCGCAGAACGAATCCGTCGGCGACGGAAATTCTTCTGCTCTGAAGTCCTCATTCAAGAACGCCGTTATGTCCATAATCACGCAGATAAGAGCAAGGTACCCCGACTGCGAATTCCTGCTGGTGGCTCCTTTTTACAGCAACGTTGCCCTTTTCGGCAAAGTATACTTTGAGGTATGCCGCGATGCTCTGAACGAGATCGCATCCACGGTCTCCGGCTCCGCCGTTGCGGACGTTACCACCATTCACGATTATCTGCTGGGCTTCAAGAACTATGCGGACTTCTCCGGCGACAACCTTTGCCATCCCAACGACTACATGTCGAGGATATTCTCGCAGGTATGTCTTGAGGCGATCGTTCCCGGCGGTGTTGACGCCTACGTTCCCACCGGCGACATAGACGATCCCGGACACGGCGATCCGGACGATCCCGACGAGCCCGATCCCACGGTCGTCAACGCTTCCTCCGCCGCTCCCGACGGACACGGCTGGTACTGGAGCGAGGACGAGGCATACTGCTTCATCGGAGGATACGGCAAAAACTCTCAGGACATCATCGTTACCGCAGACATCTGTCTGCTTCCCGCATCGGATTCCTCATGCGCTCATCTGTTCACGGATGATGCGACGGGCGGTCTGTGGGTATATGCCGACCACGTGGTGATCGGTGCGAATACCATCCCCTACGAATGGGGCAATCCCTCCTGGGGCAACTGGCACACAGTTTCATTTGCAATAAAGAACGGTGTGGGCTCCGTTACCATTGACGGCGAGCTTATAGGAAGCGGTTCCGGCTTCAAGGCATTCACGGAGTATCAGATGGTATTCAGCCATTACGGCTCAATGGTCATTGACAATCTCACGCTTAAATCCTCTGCGGGTACTACCTACTGGAGCTGTAACTTTGAGAACAGGTCCGATGCTGAGGGACACATGAGCGAGGGTCTGGGTGTTTACACCGATCTCTACGCCTCCACCGTAAGTTATGATGCCAACGGCGGCAAGGGCGCTCCCGCAAACCAGATAAAGGTTGACGGTATTTCCCTTGCGATCACCTCCGATAAGCCCACCAGAGAAGGATACACCTTCATGGGATGGGCCACCTCACCCGACAGTACCGAGGCAGATTATGCATCCGGTGCCGCTTACACGGCAGATTCATCCGCAAAGCTTTATGCGGTATGGGCAAGCGGAGAAGCGCACGAGCACTCTTTCGGCGAATGGACCGTGACGGAGGCTCCCACCTGCATCGAGACGGGTATTGAGACGAGAGTCTGCGCCTGCGGTGAAGCCGAGACGCGCACCATTCCCGCAACGGGACACACCGAGGGCGAGACCGAGGTGACACCCGCTACCTGCACGGAAAACGGCAGAAGCCTTGTATGCTGCACGGTTTGCGGATACCACATCTCCGACATTCCGATACAGGCTACCGGACACGTTTTCTCACACGGTGTCTGCACCGTATGCGGAGCTGTTGACTCAAGTTTCCTTGCAGGCGACGTTGACCTTGACGGAAAGCTCACCGCAAAGGACGTGAACATTCTGAAGAAGGCCATCACCGGAACGGTTTCCCTTGACGGTGCTGAAGAGCGCGGCGACATGAACTCCGACACAAAGCTCAGTGCCGCTGACGTTAACATGCTGAAGAAGGCCATTACCGGCTCGGATGCCGAATAATATGTATTTAACGGTGCACGCCCGAAGGGGCGTGCACTTTTTTGTCGTGCGGGGGCGGTTTCATATCACAAAATGTGCATAATCATCGAAGCAGAATGTATTTTTTGTGCAAAAGGGAGAAATTTCCGAATTTGAAACGTCATTATTGACAAAAATATTTCTGTATGATACAATCATCGTTGCGTGGCCATATAAAAGGTATAGTTATGCCATTTTGAAGCCTACATTATTATATGCGTATGACCGGTTTTCCGGTTGTATATAAACATTTATCACCGAAGAAAGGAGGAAATAAGATGCCTACCTTTAATCAGCTCGTAAAACAGGGCCGTCAGGACAAGACCTACAAGTCCAAATCCCCCGTTATGCAGCAGGGCTTCAACACCATTAAGAACAAGCCCATCGATCAGCACTCTCCCCAGAAGAGAGGAGTTTGCACAAAGGTATCCACCACCACCCCGAAGAAGCCTAACTCCGCACTCCGTAAGGTTGCCAGAGTAAGATTCACCAACGGTATGGAGGCGTGGACCTACATCCCCGGCATCGGACACAATCTGCAGGAGCACTCCGTCGTTCTCATCAGAGGCGGCCGTGTTCGTGACCTGCCCGGTGTTCGTTACCACATCATCCGCGGTACTCTTGATACTCAGGGCGTTGCAGACCGCAACCAGTCCCGTTCCAAGTACGGCGTAAAGCGCCCCAAGAAGAAATAATTCGAAAGGGCAAAATTTTCCTCGATTTTAATATTCAACTTTCGTGCTGAAGGTGACAGATGTTTATATACACTGCCCTCTTCGGGCACAAACGGATTTATTTTCGAGTACCTATGATAACATTCTTTAATGAAGGAGGGAAGTAAAGTGTCGAGAAGAGGTCAGATTTCAAAGAGAGACGTTCTGCCCGATCCTCTGTATAATTCCAAGCTGGTGACCAAGCTCATCAACAACATTATGCTGGACGGCAAGAAGGGTGTTGCTCAGAAAATCGTTTACGATGCATTCGCAATCGTAGAGGAGAAGACCGGCAACAATCCCCTGGAAGTCTTCACAGAAGCTCTCGATAACGTTATGCCTGTACTGGAGGTTAAGGCTCGCCGTATCGGCGGTTCCAACTACCAGGTACCTATGGAAGTCAGACCCGAGAGAAGATATACTCTCGGACTTCGCTGGATGACCAATTTCTCCAGATCCCGTGGTGAGAAGACCATGGCTGAGAGACTGGCAGGCGAAATCATGGATGCTAAGAACAGCACCGGCGGTGCGTTCAAGAAAAAAGAAGAAACGCACAGAATGGCAGAAGCCAACAAGGCGTTCGCTCACTACAGATATTAATTGTCATATCTGTTTCTAATCTAAGGAGTTTTAATAGTATATGGCAAGAGAATATTCCCTTGAGCGTACGAGAAACATCGGTATCATGGCGCACATCGACGCCGGCAAGACCACCACTACTGAGCGTATCCTGTTCTACACGGGTAAAACTCACAAGATCGGCGAGACTCACGACGGTGCCGCTACCATGGACTGGATGGAGCAGGAGCAGGAGCGTGGTATCACAATCACCTCCGCAGCTACTACCTGCTACTGGAAAAACAACAGAATCAACATCATCGACACCCCCGGACACGTTGACTTCACCGTTGAGGTCGAACGTTCTCTGAGAGTGCTCGACGGCTCCGTTACCGTTCTTTGTGCAAAAGGCGGCGTTGAGCCCCAGTCTGAGACCGTTTGGCGTCAGGCTGATAAATACGGCGTTCCCAGAATGGCTTACGTCAACAAGATGGACATTATGGGCGCCAACTTCTATCACGTTGTCGATATGATGCGTGAGAGACTTAAAGCAAACGCTGTTCCGATACAGCTCCCCATCGGCGCTGAGGATACCTTCAGAGGTATCATCGACCTCATCAACATGGAGGCCGACATCTACTACGATGAGATGGGCAAGGATATGCGTGTGGAGGCCATTCCCGCTGACATGCAGGACAAGGCCGAGGAATACCGCGCAGCTATGATCGAAGCTATCGTCGAGACTGACGATGATCTGATGGCTAAATATCTCGAGGGTGAGGACATCACCACCGACGAGATCAAGAAGGCTCTCAGAAAAGCTACCATCGCCAACGAGATCGTTCCCGTTGTTTGCGGTACTTCATACAGAAACAAGGGCGTTCAGAAGCTCCTTGACGCAATCGTTGATTACATGCCCGCTCCTACCGATGTCCCCAACATCAAGGGCGTGACTGCCGACGGCGAAGAGGAAGAAAGGAAGAGCTCCGACAACGAGCCCTTCGCAGCTCTGGCGTTCAAGATCATGACCGACCCCTTCGTCGGTAAGCTGTGCTTCTTCAGAGTTTACTCCGGCACGATCAATGCCGGTGAGTACTGCTACAACTCCGTTAAGGGCGCAAAGGAACGTATGGGCAGACTTATTCAGATGCACTCCAACGAGCGTACTGACATCCAGTCCGTATATTCCGGCGACATTGCCGCTGTTGTCGGTCTGAAGAACACCACCACCGGTGATACTCTCTGTGACGAAAAGGCTCCCATAATCCTTGAGTCCATGGAGTTCCCGGAACCCGTTATCCGCGTTGCCATCGAGCCCAAGACCAAAGCCGGTCAGGAGAAAATGGGAATCGCTCTTGCAAAGCTTGCAGAGGAAGACCCCACTTTCCGTACCTACACCGACGAGGAAACAGGCCAGACGCTTATCGCAGGTATGGGCGAGCTTCATCTTGAGATCATCGTAGACAGACTTCTCCGTGAGTTCAAGGTCGAAGCAAATATAGGCAGACCCCAGGTCGCTTATAAAGAGACCATACGCCGTCCCGCTGAATCCGACACGAAATTCGCGCGTCAGTCCGGCGGTAAAGGCCAGTACGGTCACGTTAAGATCAAGATCGAGCCCGGCGAGCCCGGCTCCGGCTACGTTTTCGAGAATACCGTCGTCGGCGGTGCTATTCCCAAGGAATACATCCCCGCAGTTGACGCAGGTATCAAGAGCGCCATGGAATCCGGTGTGCTTGCAGGCTACAACGTCGTTGACGTTAAGGTAAACCTTTACGACGGCTCCTACCACGAGGTCGACTCCTCCGAAATGGCATTCAAGATCGCCGGTTCCATGGCTTTCAAGGACGCTATGAAGAAGGCTGATCCCGCGCTTACCGAGCCTATCATGAAGGTTGTGATCATCACTCCCGATGATTACCTGGGTGACGTTATCGGTGACGTTAACTCCCGCCGCGGTCAGATCCAGTCCATGGATCCCGTTTCCGGAGCTCAGCAGATCACCGCAATGATCCCCCTGTCCGAGATGTTCGGTTATGCTACCGACCTCCGTTCCAAGACTCAGGGACGCGGTCAGTACTCCATGGAGCCCGACCACTTCGCCGAGGTTCCCAAGAGCATCCTCGAAAAAGTTACCACCGGCAAGAACTGACTTAACTAACAATCAATCAAACAAATTTAATTTATTTAACAATGGAGGCTAATCATGGCAAAGGAAAAATTTGAAAGAACAAAACCCCATGTCAACATTGGTACCATCGGACATGTTGACCACGGCAAGACCACTCTGACCGCTGCTATCACCAAGTTCCTCTCTCTCGGCGACGACAAGATCGAGTTCATGGCTTATGACCAGATCGACAACGCTCCCGAGGAAAGAGCTCGTGGTATCACGATCAACACCAGACACGTTGAGTACGAGACCGAAGCTCGTCACTACGCACACGTTGACTGCCCCGGACATGCTGACTACGTTAAGAACATGATCACCGGTGCAGCTCAGATGGACGGTGCAATTCTTATCGTTTCCGCAGCTGATGGTCCAATGCCACAGACACGTGAGCACGTTCTTCTTGCTCGCCAGGTTAACGTCCCAGCACTCGTTGTTTTCATGAACAAGTGCGACATGGTTGACGACCCAGAGCTTCTTGAGCTCGTTGAGATGGAAATCAGAGACCTTCTCACAAAGTATGAGTTCCCAGGAGATGAAATTCCAATAGTTCGCGGTTCCGCATTGAAGGCATTGGAGACAGATACCGACAATGAGTGGACAGATAAGATCTTCGAGCTTATGAAGGCATGTGACGATTACATTCCAGATCCACAGCGCGAAATAGACGAACCATTCCTTATGCCAATCGAAGACGTCTTCACAATCACCGGACGTGGAACAGTTGTTACCGGACGTGTTGAGAAGGGTATCATCAAGCCAGGTGACGAAGTTGAAATCGTTGGTTTGAAGGACACAAGAAAGTGCGTGGCAACATCACTTGAAATGTTCCGTAAGATATTGGACGATGCAGAAGCAGGTGACAATGTTGGAGCACTTCTCCGTGGTATAGACAAGACAGACGTTGAGCGTGGACAGGTTTTGGCAAAGCCAGGCAGCATTCACCCACACACCCACTTCAAGGGTGAGGTTTACGTTTTGAAGAAAGAGGAAGGCGGACGTCATACCCCATTCTTCAGCGGTTACAAGCCACAGTTCTATTTCCGCACGACAGACATCACAGGCGAGATCAAGCTTGCTGAAGAAGTCGGGGGCCAA
>JAZUGU010000132.1:0-1809 GCA_045641325.1 Candidatus Avispirillum sp. | reverse complement strand
TGGTGGAATCAATGAAAATGTCTTTTTCCACCCTTGAGGACAGCGCAAACATGCTGGGCATCGACGACACCGAGCCGGAAACCAAATTCGAGAAATGGCTCGCGGACAAGTTCGGCGACAAGCTCATGAGCGTGGTCATGGCGATAGGCACTTTTCTGGGAATAGTCCTCAGCATCGGCCTTTTCGTTCTGCTCCCCAACTACGCCGCAAAGGGCGCGAATCTCCTGTGGGGCTATCTTTTCGACTCCAAAATGCCCGATATCCTCACCACCGTCATATCCGGTGTGCTGAAGATCGTTATTTTCCTCATATACCTGTGGCTGGTGTCGCTGATGAAGGACATCCGCCGCACCTTCGAATACCACGGCGCAGAGCATAAATCCGTCGCCTGCTACGAGGCGGGTCTGCCTCTCACCCCCGAGAACGCGAAAAAGTGCTCCCGCTTCCATCCCAGATGCGGAACGAGCTTCCTTTTCGTCATGCTCATAATCTCCATCCTTGTGACCATGTTCATCAACTGGGACTGGCCCATGCCCCTGATCATCCTCATAAAGATCGCGCTCATCCCCATTATCGTGGGCCTTGGCTTTGAATTCCTCATTATCGCGGGCAAGCATCCCAACGGACTGACCAAGGCGCTCTCCGCACCGGGACTGTGGGTGCAGAGGATCACCACCAAGGAGCCCGACGAAAGCCAGCTCGAGGTGGCGCTTGCCGCACTCCGCTGCGCTATGCCCGAGGAATTCCCCGAGGCGAGAGCGGAATTTGAGAAAAAAGAGGAGACGGCGGCGGCGGATCCCGAGCCCGCCGGAGAAGCTTCCGAAGAAACAGAAACGAAAGATGACTCTGATACAAGCGGCGAAGAAGCTTGAGGCGGCGGGCGTTCCCGATGCGCGCTTCGATGCGGCGGAGCTCATATGCCATTTTGAAAAAGTGAGCAGAGCGGCGGCAATGACGGGGGATTTTTCCTCCGCATCTCTGGCGGCGGCACTTGAAAGAAGAGCGGGGGGCGAGCCCCTGCAGTATATCATGGGCGAATGGGATTTCATGGGATACACTTTCAAGGTGAACCCGGAATGTCTCATCCCCCGGTTCGATACGGAGGTGCTCTGCACTTATCTTATCGAAAACCTGCCCGATGGCGGCACTTTTGCCGATCTCTGCACGGGCACGGGATGCATAGCCATAGCGGCGCTGAAAAAGAGACCGGACGCACGCGCCGATGCGGTGGAATTATACCCCGAAACTGCGAAAACCGCGAGAGAAAACGCATATCTTCTCGGTGTTGCGGACAGAGTGAGCATCATCGAAGCGGACGTGACGGAGGACTGCCTCACGGGACAGTACGACATGATAGTGTCGAACCCGCCGTACGTGACAGCGGAAGAAATGGAGAGCCTTTCCCGTGAGGTAAAAAAAGAGCCCGCCCGTGCGCTGACAGACGGCGGCGACGGACTTGCGATAATACGGAAGATCGTTGAGATATACCCCGCGCATCTGAAAGACGGCGGCGCACTTGCCATCGAAATAGGACATAAACAGGGAAACGCTCTCCGTCACCTTGCGGCACAGCACGGACTCACCTGCGAAATACTGAAAGACACCGGCGACCGTGACAGAGTTGCAGTTTTAAGGAAATAATACTTATAAAAAGAATAAAGCTCACCTTACGGGGCACTCACTTAGGGATTTTTTCACCGCCGAACGGAAAGAAAAACAAGCATTAAAATCCAAGAACGGCGGGGAGTTCCCGAATATCTAATGAAAAAATGACCGAAACGAGAGTTTCGGTCATTTTATTATATCTTT
>JAZUGU010000131.1:0-13023 GCA_045641325.1 Candidatus Avispirillum sp. | reverse complement strand
GAAAGGCTTCTGACCTTCATATCCCTGAAATATCTGTCACGGACAAAGCCGGAGGATGCGAAAACGCCGGAAACCTTTATGCCGAATTTTATGCAAACGTCTAAAATCTTATCCGCGCCATTCCCCGTGCCGTACAGAAATACGGGGCGGCTTTCGCCTTTCAGCTTTGCCCAGAGGCTTTCCTCTCTGCTTCTCTTTATCATATCAGAAACCGAGAAATCCCGCGGCATTGTTCCACAGGATATCTTCCCTCTCTTTCTCCGTCAGCTCTATTTCAAAGAATCTTGCAAGCTCGTCCTTCACGTCAAGAGACGGATAATCCGTGCCGAACATTATGTTTTCCGCGCCCAGCTTTGAGATGACCTTTTTCGCTCTGTCCGGCAGCATATATATGTACGAACTGGAGGAATCGAACATGAGGCCCTCTTTTCCCGCAAGGGCGGACACCGCCTCGTCCCACATCATGTAGCCGCCGAAATGCGCGGCGATAACACGGAGACGGGGAAAATCGTTCATCACCCGGAGCAGTCTGTACGGATGGGAATAATACTTTCTCGGCTTTTCATCGCCCATATGGAACGTGACCGGGAGCCCTTTTGCGGACAGCATTTCATACATGGGATAGAGCGATCTGTCGTCCAGATCTATCCCCTGCATATCGGGATGGAGCTTGATGCCGGATATTCCCATTTCGATACAGCGGTCCAGTTCTTTTTCCTTTTCGCAGTCGGGCACGTCCTGGTGCATGCCGCCGAAGGCGAATGCTTCAAACCCGTGCGATCTCGCATCTTTCATTTTTTCCGCGGCGTAATCGTTTATTTTACTGACGTTTGCGGGATTGGATGCCACGGTCAGAAGAAGAAAACCGCCGACACCGCTCTTTTTCTGCCTTTCCTCCATGTCGTCGAAGGTACCGGTGCATTCCACTTTATATTCAAAAAAACGCACAAAATTACGGACGGCCTTTTCCGCGACCTTTTCCGGATATATATGCACGTGTGCATCAAAAATCTTTTCCATCTTGATTTTTCGCTTTCAGGGTGTTACAATATTTGCAAAGAAAGGAACGGTATTATTATGGACTGCATTTTCTGCTCTATCATCAAGGGAGATATCCCCTCCGCAAAGGTTTACGAGGACGAATACGTCTACGCTTTCAAGGACATCAATCCCATGGCGCCCGTCCACGTTCTGGTAGTACCCAAGGAGCACATCGCATCGGCTGATGAGATAACTTTCGAAAATTCCGCCGTTGTTGCGAAGATTTTCGAGATAATCCCGAAAATCGCGGCTGAAGCGGGTCTTAAAAACGGCTACCGCATCATTTCCAACTGCGGGCCCGATGCCGACCAGACCGTAAAGCATCTGCATTTCCACATTCTGGGAGGCAAGAAGCTCTCCGAGAGACTTGACTGAATATCTGCAAAAAAGGCGCTTTCAGCGCCTTTTTTCATTTCACGAATTCGGAATAAATTGCCTTGAGGGTTTTGTCGAAATCCTTTTCGTTGATGCCGAGGATAATTGAAATCTCGCTTGAGCCCTGGTCTATCATGCGGATGTTTATGCCCGCATCGGCCACTGCCTTGAACACTCTCGCCGCAGTACCCTTTGCGCTGACCATGCCCCGTCCCACGACGGCAACGAGCGCAAGCCCGTCTTCGAATTCCACGGAATCGGGCTCGCATTCGTCCTTGATGGCACGGATGATGGAACGGCGCTGTTTTTTGGTGATATCGGAGGAAAGCACCACGCTCATGGTATCTATACCGGAGGGGAGATGCTCAAAGGTGACGCCCTCGTTCTCGATGGTCTCCAGCACCTTTCTGCCGAAGCCCACCTCCGCGTTCATGCGATCCTTTTCGATATTGAGCGCGGAAAAGCCCTTCTTTCCGGCGATGCCGGTGATGATCTTTTCCTTATCGTAATCACGTGCGGAGGGCACTATCATCGTGCCGGGCGCATCTATATCTTTCGTGTTCTTTACGTTTATGGGGATACCTGCGAATCTCACGGGAAAAATGCTGTCCTCGTGAAGCACAGTCGCGCCCATATACGAAAGCTCACGGAGTTCACGGTAGGTTATTTTTTCGATAACGCAGGGATCGTCAACGATCCTGGGGTCTGTCATGAGGAAGCCGGACACGTCTGTCCAGTTCTCGTAAAGCGCGGATGCGGATGCACGTGCCACTATTGAGCCTGTGATATCGCTGCCGCCTCTGGAGAAGGTCTTTATGGTGCCGTTGGGCATGGAGCCGTAAAATCCCGGGATGACCGCGCGGGCATGGCGCACAAGTCTGTCGGAAAGGATGATGTTGGTTTTCTCGGAATCAAACGTTCCGTCCGCGTAGAACTTGATGACCTTGGCGGCATCAATAAAATCGTATCCCAGAAGATTTGCGAGGATGATACCGCTGAGATACTCGCCGCGGGATGCGGCATAGTCGCTTCCGGCATGGTATCTGAAGGCGTTTCTCATTTCCTCGAACTTATCCGAGAGATCAAGCTCCAGCCCCAGTTCGCGGATGATGCCGTTATATCTTTCCTCTATTTTCGAGAATTCGGCGGAAAAATCCTCGCCCTCGTCAGCCTTGGCATAGCAATGATAAAGCATATCGGTGACTTTTATATCGTTCGCCGATCTCTTTCCGGGTGCGGAAGGCACCACGTAACGGCGGGCAGGGTCCGCCTCGACTATCTTCTTGACCTGAAGAAATGCGGAGGCATCCGCAAGGGAGGTCCCTCCGAATTTTACGGTTACCGTTCTTTCAATATTTTCGCTCATCTGCCAATGCTCCAAAATCAAAAAATTATACTACGATTATATTCACCGATGCCCTTTTTGTCAATGGTTTCGGGATATTTTTATTGTTCGATATAGAACGTGGCTTCCATATCCGCAGAAGAGAGCGCATATGCCAGCGGAAATTTCTGGAATGCGGAGGAAACGTCCCTGTCCTCGCAGGTGCTGGAGAAGCCCATATGGTATCTTATGGCGAATGCCTCCTCACGGGTGAGGCGCATATATCCCGTTATGATGTAAACGGATTTTTCGCCGTGGCCGTAGGGGAGCTTATCCTCTATCTCATAGAAAGGCACCTGACGCCATACGCCGTCCTCGCCTTTGACGTTGCGGCGGCTCTCCTTATAGAAATTGATCTTGCACAGATCGTGAAGGAGCGAAACGATGGCGATGGTTTCTTCGCTCGGGTCGCATCCGTATTTTTCTCTCACCGAATCGCGGGTGAGAAAATCCTTCAGGCAGTCGTACACGTTAAGGCTGTGGTTGCAAAGGCCGCCGGGGCAGGAATTATGATATCTGCCGCTGGCGGGAGCGGTGAAGAAATCGCTTTGGGGGGAGCACAGATATTCAAGAAGTTCGTCTGCGCCCTCTCTTTTTATACTGTTCTTATAGATTTCTATGAATCTTTCCTTATCTGTCATCATTCTGTTCCTTTCTCGCCTATGATCTCGGATATGTATTCCCACGAGCCGTCCTCGGCATCCTTATACGCCGTCACGATCTCCTCCTTGTTTTCGACCGTAACGTGCGCTCCCGCCTTTTTTATTTCACGGACGGCGTGAGCCATGTATGAATACAGGCTACCGTATTTTGCATCTGATTTCTCCCCACGGAAAAGTCCCGCCGGGAAAAGCTCTGTTTTTCTGCCGTCGGAGGTCACGACCTCCACGGAAAGCGAGCCGAGAAGCTTCTGCGAAACGGTCGCTTCTCCCACGTCCTCCCAGAGGTAGCCGTCAAATCCGTCCTCGTTTTCCCGTATCAGCGAATAGGATGCGCCGAACGCGGCACCCAGAGAGATCATCACCGCCGCCGCAACGCACGCTGTCTTTGACAGCACCGATACGCCCAGAGTGCTTTTTCTCACTCTGACGGGGCCGGAATATTCTATTTCCTCCTCGCCGTATTCGGCAGTTTCGTACCCCTCGGGAAGCTCTGCGGGGATATCGCCGTATATATCGTCAAGGTTTTCGGATCCGTTCTCTTCGCCCTCGCCGGCGAATTCCCGCCACGCGTCATCGGAGAAGAGTTCTTCTTCCGTTTGCGCCATTTCCTCTTTCTGTGCCGATATCGCGGCGGAGATATCCGCCGACATATCGTATGCGGCAGAGCTTTCCTCTTCCCTTTCCGGGAAAAGCTCGGGATATTCAGAAAGCGACTCCGCCGACATTTCCGGCACGCTCACCGTTTCCGGCATTTTCTCCGGAACGTACAGATCGTCCTTTTCCTCTTCCTCTTCACAGGACGGTGCGCTCCGGCAGAGGATGATATACGAGAACAGACCTGCCGCAAAGGAAAGCACCGTCACCGGCACCCAGAGCGGTGCGGTATAGAAGAGGGCGTCTCCCGCCCTGCTTTTTATCAGGATCAGGTACAGCGCCATGGGCAGGAGAAATACACCGAGGGCCGCGCATCTTTTCAGATTTTTGATTATTCGTTCTTTTCTGTCCATTATTTCAGCTTATAGACTTTTTTCACGTTTTATGCTACAATATTATTGCTGTTCGGAACCGCACAGAAAATCAATTGCGGATTCCGGCGCGTTTTCTCTGCCTTCCCACGGCTCGTCGGCGTAGCGGTAGTCGAACTTCTTCGCAAAGAACGACACGTCCCCGGCGACCTTCAGAAGCACGGACTCTTCCTTTTCATACAGAGCCTTATAAAACTCCGCAAAGGTCTTTCTTTCGAGTCCTGCTTTGCCGGCAGATACGAACATGGCGAAGTGATCTATACAGAAAAGGGGCTGTTTTTCACACTTCTTGCGAAAAGCGGGATCGCTTCCCCAAAGGAGCGCGGCGGTCTCCGTCATCTTTTCAAGATACGAGTCCACTCTCCCGCAGATATAACAGCTTTCCGACATGGATGAAAGCTTTTTTGCGGCGCCGCCGCCTGCCATATTGGGCAGCAGAGACGGCTTCTTCAGCATTTTTTCCACCTCCGCAAGATGGCTTTCAAGAACCAGCGCCAAAGGAAGTCTTTTCCCGGCACTCAGAAGCTTTCCGTAGTGGTCACGGCAAAAGCCGCGCACGTTCGTTTCCTTTCTCACGTCGGGCTCCATCATGGATGCGCCGAGGATCAGGTCGATCTCGTTTTTATTCAGGTCATCGCGCAGACGGCAGAAGGGACATCCCCTCGTTTCGTCACCTGCGCCCTTTTCAAATGCTTCGTTCACGGGAATCGTATATATCTGTTCCATTTTTCATCCCCCTTTTTTCACATTATACATCATTTTCCGGAGATATTCAATATGCAAAAACCATTTATAAAATCGGAAAAGAACGGCTGGCTGACAGTTTCCGGCGCAATGCCCTTCTCCGTGTTCCGCACCTTTGACTGCGGGCAATGCTTCCGCTTTGATCCCGTCCCCGATCCCACGTTCAAAAGTGAGGTGAGCGGCGTGGCATTCGGCAGATACGTCAGCTTTGCGGACGGAGAGGACGGAGAGATCATGGTGCGCTCCTCCCGCGAGGATTTTGAGAACATATGGAGCCGCTATCTTTCACTTGACACCGATTACGGAAAAATAAACGAAAAGCTCGCATCTTCCCTTGAGGGTGCGGGCGGTGAACACATGAAGCGCGCCATCGAAGCCTCACGCGGCATCCGCATCCTGCGGCAGGACCCGTGGGAGGCGCTGTGCTCGTTCATCATATCCCAGAACAACAACATCCCGAGGATCAAGAAAATAATCCGCGAGATGTGCGCCCGCTACGGTGAAAAAATCGAGGGCGGCTGTGCATTTCCCACGGCAAAGGCACTTGCGGATGCGGGAGAAAATGCGATTTTCGATCTGCGCACGGGATTCCGCGCGAAATACATATACGATGCCGCAAAGAAGGTCGCCTCCGGCGAGCTTTTGCCGGATGACGTGCGGTCTGCCGCCTCGTACGAGGATGCCGAAAAGCTTCTTCTCACCGTCAGCGGTGTGGGCCCGAAGGTCGCCGCCTGCACCCTTCTCTTCGGATTTGAAAGGCTGGATGCCTTTCCGGTGGACGTGTGGATAAAACGCGTCATGGAGCGACGTTTTCCCGACGGTCTCGATCCCTCGGTTTTCGGAGAATACGCCGGCGTTGCCCAGCAGTATCTATTCTACTGCGAGAGATACTGCAATTAGTTTGATAAATAAAAAAGCCCCCGGAGGGGGCTTTTTTATTTGCTTTATATAAGGTTTGCCGCGCCGACTCTTACGGTCTCCGCATTCTGTGCGGCCGATACCGTGGGAGTGAGCACGAAGGAATCGAAATAGATCACTTCACCGGCGGTGTTTCCGAAGGTGAAGGATACGGAGAGTATCTCTCCGGTGAGAGTCACCAGCTTTGCGGAATCCGCGGAGAAGAACTCGCCCTCGTCGATGGTCAGCGTATCGGATGCCGTGCCGTCCGTGGTGGTCACGGTGACGGTTACGTTCATCGCCTCTTCATCTGCGGTCTTTGCGCAGAGGGTCACGTACTTGAACATATCAGCCGTGTATCCTGCGCCCTCAAGATCTGCGGTGAGAGTAGCGTTTCCATCGGAGAAAGTGACCTTCGCAGCCTGCTGTACGCTGTCGTATTCGACCAGCGCGCTGCTTTCAGACACGGTGCGTACTTCCTCAAGTCCTGCAAGGGTACGTCTTATGAGAACGACGTCGGAGGAGCCGACGGTGCCGTCACGGTCAGCATCTGCCGCCGTGAGAGATGCGAGAGGCTCGTCAAGTGCGAGATACTTTCTGAGTCCCAGAAGGTCTTTACTGTTCAGTATGCCGTTTTCATCAACGTCACCGCTGACGTAGCTGTTTCCGGATTCGCCGGAGATCACCGTGCAGGTCTCGTCATCGCTCATGAGATACGTTACCGCACTTGCGATGTCGCCGTTGGCTGCTTTTTCTCTTTCGATGGCGATATCGTATGCGTTCTCCTCGCCGGAGCACAGCACGATGGAGCTGATATTGAGCACGTCGCCCACGGAGGTGGATGCGTATACGCCGATCTTCACGCCGGTGATGGTACCCTCGAGACCTTCAAGAGCGGTCAGATCCAGCACGTAGGAATGATATTTGTCATCCTTCTGATGATTGACAGTGATAGCGTCAAGCTCCTCGCCCTCTACTATGAACGCAACGGTGGATGCCTTTGCTCTTGAGCCGTTTGAGGAGGGCTCCATGCAGGTGACTACTGCGTATTCGTAATCGGAAGCCACGAGCTCCTTTTCGCCCATGGTATAGTCAAGCACGAAATTGGGCTTTCTGTTGTTGGTAACGGCTGCAACCAGCACTTTCAGATCGTCATCGTATCTGGTGGAGCAGTTTACCTTAAGCTCGGGATCTACCAGATCCGCAGTCTTCGATTTATTGAACAGAAGAGTCTCGCAATCGACGGATGCGTTGTTATCGATTTCCTCTGCTGTGGGGATCGCATCGATCCTTGCGGCATAGGAAAGGAACTCGTCTCTTGCCGCGTCCGCGGTGGTCTTTGCGGCTACGGCCGCAGAGCCCTCTGCCATGAGAGCTTCGATCTGCGCCCATTCATCGGGATAGAACTCGTTTTCGTATCTGTAATTGAGAACTCTTTCGGAAAGGCCTGCTATGTAGCTCTCCTCGGTGGCGGGCTCAAGCGCCTTCAGTATAGTATGGACGAAGATCCTCGTGCCGAAATCGCTGGGATGGCACAGGAAGTCACCGGTCATGTCGATGTATCTCTTCTGCGACATGATGTACTGGTACAGGCTGGTGGCATCGGCAACGGCAACGCCCTCTCTCTCAAGGGAGTAGGTCGCATCGGCATAAGCATAGAACCAGTCCGTGGGGAAGAAGATGGGGTTGGAGATAATGGGGGTAATGAGAACGATCTCGCAATCGGGAAGGTTCTCGTTTACGGAGGCGATAGCCTGGCGAACAGTATCAACGTATCCGCCGCTCTTCCATGCGGAATCGCCCATCATGCACTCGTTTGTACCGAACTCGATGAAGAGCAGGTCGGGAGCATAATTTAGAAGCTCTCTCATTCTCTCGATGGCGAGAGATGCGGTTGCACCGCCCTGGGCGATGGTATTATAGGTGATATTTACGTCGGGATAGAGCTCCTGCAGTCTCTTGGGCACCATGTCGCGCCAGATGTCGGCGTTGGGAAGAGTGCCGTTGGAGATGGAGGCGTTAGCGCCGCCTGCCAGGGAGTCACCGATGGAAAGCACCTTGAGAGTGGAGCCGGGGGTGGAAAGCTTTTCCATGGTCTTGGGAAGCAGAAATCCCTTGCTCTCGGGAACGATGCCCTCCCACTGGTTTGCGGGGGTATAGGTCACGTTGAGATATCCGGTGAAATACATCATCTGCTGACCGCAGAATGCATATCCGCCATTCAGCATCTCTCTGTAAGAGGAATCCTTCTGTGTATCGGCGAAGACGCGGCCGTATTCATAGATGATAACGCCCTCTGCCTCGGGGCTGAGGATGAGGTTTCCGTCCTCAACCGTATAGTCTCTGCCGTAAACGTACTCTTTATTGAGGTAGGAGTTCTTTACGGAAACCACACGGTCTATATCGTACATGAGGCTTATGGGAGCGATGGAGCCGTCCTTTTCCTTTATGGGGAAGAAGGACTCGTTGAAAACGATATCGTTTTCCCAGAAATACTTGGTATATCTCTCTACCTCGTACGCGGAGAGATCCAGATATTCCTCATCGAACTTATTGAGAGAGCCGTTTGCGGCGGCAACGATCTCCTCTGCATCGGGGCCGAAGCCGTAGAAATAAACGGCATAGGCTTTATCCGCCTCTGGGAGGAGGATCTCCTTGCCTGCGGGAACGGAAACGAACTTATGGCCTGCCGTGAGAACTGCGGGAGCTCCGTCCACTCCGTGGATCATGCCGTCATCGGTCTCTTCGCCGAAGTCAAATACGGTGACCGTTACGTTATCGAGCTCATAAGCTGCGGGAAGCCATGCGGCAAAATAACCCGAAGCTTCGTCCAGGTCTACATAAACGTTTGCCGTGCCGTCTGTTTCGACCTTGACGGCACCGAGGTATGCATCATACGAGATATCCGCGCCGAGAACGGTGATATCGGACGTATCCGTGAAATGCACGAATGCCTCTGCGGCAGGTGTTGTAATGCACAGCGATGAAAGAACGATCACCGCGCACAGAACTGCTGATAAAATTCTTTTCATGATTAGCCCTTTCTTTGACTATATAAATATACACAGTAATAGTACCACAATGAGGTCGGATAGTCAAGGAGATTTTAACATTTGGCATCCATCGGCGGTTCTGCCTCTCTTAAATCTTAACTCTTAAAACTTAAAACTCTTCATATAATACAGAGAGGTGATGACATGACTATAATCAGGACCAAAAAAAGCAGAGGACCCGCCCGCACCGGCGCCGTTCTCTGCTCCGTTATCTGCGCCGCGGCGCTGATCCTTTTTTCGGGAGGCGACGGCACCGCGGCGGTGTCCTCCCCGGGGAGGACGGCGGAGGAAAGTTTCTGGGAGGACTATGCCCTTTTCGTATCGGGGCTTTTCGGGGACTTTTAATTTGCCCGGGCTCCTTTTTTTCGCACTGGCTCTCTGCTGTGCCCGCTCGCCGCTGTCGCTTCTGGCGGCGGTTTTCTGCCACGAGGCGGGGCACCTCGTCTGCGCCGCGCTGACGGGAACGGGCAAGCCGCGCTTCCGTCTTCTCCCCGCAGGGATGCGGCTGTCTTTTCCGCCGGCGCGGAGTTTTTTCTCCGAGCTTTTGCTCTGTCTCTCCGGTCCCGCCGCAAGTCTTATTCTCGCCGCCCTCTTCCCGCATACGGACTTCTCTCTCTACTGTCTCGGGCTTGGGCTCGTAAATCTCCTGCCCCTGTCCGTTTTCGACGGAGGCGGGGTGCTTTCCTCTCTCCTGCCCCTTTTTCTACCATGCGACACGGCAGCGAGGGTATGCCGCGCCGTCTCTGCGGTCTTTGCCGCCGCCCTCGTGCTTTTCAACGTTCTCATCCAGCTTAAGGCGGGCTTCAACCTCACCCTTATGGCGGTCACGCTCTACGCATCTGTGACCGTTTTCGGTGACGGCGCATAAACTGGTGGAGAAAAGGAGGTATATGAATGGAAAAAACAGGCATCGGCTACATACGGATGCGGGTCTACACCGCAAACGGCGCGCTCCCCGTGGAGGGGGCAGAGGTGACGGTCACGCTGGACGAGGACGGCGGCGAGAGCGGGCGTGTTCTGGCAGTGCTCAGAACGGACGCTTCGGGGCTTACACCCACGGTCTTCGTTCCCGCTCCGCCCCGTTCTCTGTCTCTTGCGCCGGGAAGAGAACGCCCCTACTCCACCGTAAACGTGGAGGTGAAAAAAAGCGGCTTTTACACGGTGGAAAACGTGGGCATTCCCGTTTTCGACGGATCTCTCTCTCGGCAGGACGTGAACATGCTCCCGCGCACCGCCGGGGAATATCCCGACGAGGGCATGATAATAAACGAAAACACCGGGGACGGTGCTGTCTACGGAGGTGAGGACTGATGGCACCAGTGAACTTACCCTCCATTCCCGAATATATCACGGTTCATCTGGGCTCACCCTCATCGTCCGCGCCGAACGTGACCGTTCCTTTCACTGAATACATTAAAAACGTAGCATCCTCGGAGATATATCCCACGTGGCCCGGTGAGGCGCTGCGGGCAAACATCATAGCGCAGATAACCTTTGCGCTGAACAGGATCTACACGGAATACTACCGCTCCCGCGGATACGATTTCGACATCACCAATTCAACCGCCATCGACCAGTCGTTCGTTTACGGACGTGAGATATTCCAGTCGGTAAGCGACGCCGTGGACGAGGTTTTCAACACCTATATCCGTCGTCAGGGCTCGGTGGAGCCGATATATTCACTCTACTGCGACGGAGTGGAAAATTCCCGGTGCGGAGGGCTTATCCAATGGGGAACGGTAGACCTCGCGGAGAACGGGCTCACCGCCGAAGAGATCCTGCGCAGCTACTACGGAAACGACATCGAGCTGGTCACCGCGCCTGTGGGCGGTGTTGCCGAAAGCTATCCTGGCAGAGAGCTTACCGTGGGGACTTCCGGAGATGACGTCCGCTATATTCAGACGAGACTGAACCGCATCCGCCGCAATTATCCCGCCATTCCGGAAGCCATCTCCGATGGGATATATGACGATTCGACGGCGGCCGACGTGAGGAAATTTCAGGAGATCTTCTCCCTGCCGCAGACGGGGCGGGTAGACCGCGCCACCTGGTACGCGATCCTCCGCATATATGCCGCGGTGAAGCGGCTTGCCGACCTTTCCTCCGAGGGCGTGTCTCCGGAGGAGGTGACGGGAATATTCCCGGAAACACTCTCTATCGGATTTGCCGGAGTGGGCGTGAGGGATCTGCAGTATTTCCTCAGCTTCATTTCCGAGTTCGATCCGGCAGTCTCGCCTGCTAAAATCGACGGCATCTTCGGTCCCGAGACGGAAAACTCCGTCATATCCTATCAGCGGGAATACGGACTCCCCGAAACAGGGGTGGTGGATCGAGCAACGTGGGAGTCGATCTACAGCAATTACATTGCACTTCTCGGAAGCCTGCCGCCCGGCTTTTTCTCGCCCGTGGCGGAGCCTTATCCGGGGTACCCCATACGGCAGGGGTCGCGGGGGGATTACGTCACGAGGATACAGAACTATCTGAATCTCATATCGGAAACTTACCCGGAGATCCCCCGGCTCAACGCGGACGGTATTTTCGGGCCCGCCACGCGCGACGCCGTCATTGCCTATCAGCTTCTCTTTGAGATCGAGCCCACAGGCGTTGTCGCCGCCACCACGTACAATTCCATCGCGGAGACTTATGCGGATTTAGCGGGGAGTAATTAAATTATTGTTTATCGAGCTGTTCGCCAACGGTGTGGTTGGCGGCGAAGCCGCCATACACCGAGGGGCGAAGCCCCTACGGTGTCATTGCGAGGGAGGGCATCGCCCGACCGTGGCAATCTCTACAAACGGTTTAGTCCATCTAATATAGGTGCCATCAGAGCATTAGCAGAGATTGCCACGCTTCCCTCGCAATGACACACCCGGTGCGCGTGTGGGCAAAGAGCGTTTGTATGCTTACAGAAACGGGGCGTTTCACGCTCCCGTTTCGTTCCGTTTGCAAGAAACATCCGTCTGTAAGCGTAAAAACAATTCAGCAGCGGAGCGTCTCTCGCCCGCGGGGGCTTCCCCGCAAACTATAATTTACGATTTCATTAAAACTTAACTCTTAAAACTTAAAACTAAAAAAGCACCCATAAAGGGTGCTTTTTTATTTAATTGGTTTACTCGGTAACTTTACGTCTTCTTGTGATGATGACTGCGCATCCGAGTGTTGCGACTACCGCGGCGATGATGATAAATACCATGGTGTCGCCGGTGGCAACCGTGTATACGTAGGAGTCAGTCAGCTTCAGGCCCAGATCCTTGACCTCTGCCTTGTCGTCGATAGCCTTGAGCACGAACTCGAAGTACTTATCGCCGGCCTTGAGAGCCTTGATCTGTGCGAAGTCTCTGATGATGAGAGCTACGTGTCCGTTCTCTGCGGTTACCTCATAGGTGCCCTCGGTGAGGCCCTCGATGCCCTCGAAGGAGGACTTTGCGGGATCATAGTCCAGAGCGAAGGTGAGCTGTGTTGCGCTGAGGTATTCGTCCTTTGCCTTTACGGGAACGAACCACTTGCCGTCCTTCTTGTAAACGCCGTCAAGGGAGAGCTCTCCGCCGCCGGTCTTCTCTTCGATCACGGTCCCGCCGCCACCGCCGCCGCCTTCATTCTCTTGGGGAACGGCGATGTCGGTGAGAGATGCGAAGTTGTAGATCTTGACGTTATCGAACATGGGCTGCACGTTCATAAGTCTGAACAGAAGCAGAGTACCGTTTTCTTTAACGTCCTCAGAGGAATAGTAGAAGTATCTCCAGCATACGTTGAAGATCATCTTGCCCCATGCACTGTCGGCGTTGTCAGCCTCGGTGGACAGGTCGTCGATCCAGAGTCTGCAGGTGCAGGACTCGTTATCG
>JAZUGU010000130.1:0-2702 GCA_045641325.1 Candidatus Avispirillum sp. | reverse complement strand
ACAAATAACTTGACCGGCTTTACTGCCGAGCCGTCGGGGAAATCCGTGACCTGCCCCAGCGCTATGAACTCGCCGTTGTGCCGGATGCGCACGTACTCGCCGTCGGCGATCGCCGTGTGCAGCTTCTTCTGGTAAAGCTCCGTGCCGCCCCGGATGAGCTTTGCGTAAAAATCGTTTACGTCAACGGCGGGACGGTCCGAAAACAGACTCTCCGTGGGAGCGACAATGGCGGCACGCTCCTCCTCCGTCATGTTCTCTATCTGCTCCAGAGTGTAGGAGTCGGAAATATCAAATGCGCCCGATCGTGTCCGCAGTAGTGCCGACATGACCGCGCCGCACCCCAGCTTTTTGCCGATATCGGCGCACAGCGTGCGTATGTAAGTGCCCTTTGAGCATACAACGGTGAGGCGGTATACCGTGTCGGATACCTTTTCGGCTCTGATAGAGCGGATCGTCACCGGGCGGGGCTTTCTTTCCACCACGATGCCCTCGCGCGCCATGTTCACCAGCTTCTGCCCGTCCACCTTTATGGCGGAATACATGGGCGGCACCTGCTCTATGTCACCGACAAAGCTTTCGCAGGCGGCGATGACGGCGGCGCTGTCCGGGATATCGTCGCACCTTGTCAGCACCTCTCCCGTGATGTCCTCCGTGTCGGTGGTAAGTCCCAAAGTCATTTCGGCAACATATTCCTTGTCCTCGGCAACGATGAAATCCGCCGCCTTGACAGCCCTGCCGATAAGGATGGGAAGCACTCCCGTCGCCATGGGATCGAGAGTTCCCGTGTGGCCGACCTTGTGGGTGTTATACAGTTTTCTGAGTATCTGGACGATACGGTACGAGGTCACGCCCTCGTGCTTGTTCAGCACGACAACGCCCGCCACCGTACAGTTGTCTTCTCTTCTGCGGCTCACTTTTTTCTTCCTTTATGTCAATTGCTGAGCGCTTTGCCGAATTCTTCGATTATAAGCTTTTCGGCTTCCCCGGGGGATTTTGCCGTCATTGTGGCACCGGCGGCCTTCACGTGTCCGGCGCCGCCGAACACGGCGCAGACCTTTGAAACGTCGGCATTTCCGTTGGCGCGGGAGGAAATGCGGAAGCTTTCACGGTCGATCCTGTTCTGCTTTACGGTGACGCCTATCTCCACGCCCTCGATACTGCGGGGCAGGTCGACGATGCCGCCGATGTCAAGCTCGGTCAGATCGTTCTGCTCCAGCATGTCCGCCGTGAAAATAATGTAGCAGAGCTTGCCGCCGTCGGCAAATTTCAGGTTGTCGATGGCGAGCTTCTGCGCTTTCAGCTCGCTTAAGGTGGTATTTTCGTGGAGCAGGCGGGCGATCTCCGCCGTGTCTTCTCCGCCGTCGTCGGCTGAATTTATCTCACGTAAGAGGTTTGCCGCTATGTTCATGGTGTCCGGGGTGGTATTGGAATAGCGGAACGATCCGGTATCCGCGGATATTGCCGCGTAGATAAGGCGGCACACGTCCGGGTTGGCGGGCAGACCGTCGATCATCAGGTTTTCGTAAACCGACCAGATGAGCTCACCTGCGGCGGATGCCGTGGGAACGGTGTAGTAATCGGCAAATGCCTCGCCCATGGCGTGGTGGTCTATCATGAATTCTATTTTCGGCTCAAGGAACTGGAGCTTGCCCAGCTGTTTGGGCGCCGCCACGTCCACGGAGATTATCATGTCGAATTTCTTTTCCTCGCCGGGAACGTACGCTATCGAATCCTGACCTCTGTAAAAGTGGTGGAGATAGGGCGCGCCGTCGGAGGAGCATACGCACCGTGCGCGGGGCATGCCGCACAGGGCATCGTACATGAGCTTCAGCGCAAATGCGGAAGAAACGGTATCGCCGTCGGGGTTCTGATGGCATATTATGAGAAGCTTTTTGCCGTCCCCTGCCGCCTTTTTCAGCTTCAGCGCAACCTTGGAAGCCGAAAGGGGGGTGTAATTATTCATCGGTATCATCCTCGTCTGCTTCTTCTTCGTCCGTGAATTCCAGATTGTTTATCATGGCGGCGATACTCACGCCTCTCATGATGGACTCATCGGCAACGAAGGTGAGCTCGGGGGTGACTCGCAGATTGAGCCTTTTGGCAAGCTGACCGCGGATGAAGCCGGAGGCACTGCGGAGTCCTCTGCCGATCTCCTTCATGGCTTCGGTGTCGCCGTCGGCACCGAGCACGGAATAGAATATCTTTGCATATTTGAAATCGGGAGAAACGTCCGCGCCGGTAACGGTGATGAGGGATTCGGAAACTCTCGGGTCCTTCACGTCACGGATGATGACAGCCATTTCTTCGGCCACTGCATCGTTCACCCTGTTTTTTCTGTATTTTCCCATAAATTACTCCTTACAGCAACATATTATAATAGTATATCACACTTTTCGGAAAAAATAAAGGGTTTCGGATAAATTAGTGTTTGCGGGGAAGCCCCCGCGGGCGGAAGACGCTTCGCTGCTAAATCGTTTCATCGCTGACAGACGGATGTTTTGTATAAACGAAACGAAACGGGAGCGTGAAACGCCCCGTTTCTGTATGCAGACAAACGCTCTTTGCCCACACGCCCACCGGGCGTGTCATTGCGAGCGAAGCGTGGCAATCTCTGCTAATGCTCTGATGGCACCTATATCAGATGGACTAAACCGTTTGTAGAGATTGCCACGGTCGGGCGATGCCCTCCCTCGCAATGACAC
>JAZUGU010000129.1:0-18088 GCA_045641325.1 Candidatus Avispirillum sp. | reverse complement strand
ATTTCCTCTTGACATTTTGCCTGAGTTTGTGGTATACTCTGCTTGAAGCACGCCACTTTGTCTACTCGATAGGCCTGCTGCACTCGTTGCAGTCGGAACCGTCGTCGGCAAAGTGGGTGCTTTATACATTGTATGACCTATAAGATCGTTTGGCTTGTTCTTGCTGAACGGTCTTATTATTTCTTCGGCATACAATGTATATCCGTTTACCTCATAAGAAGTAATAGTTGAAGGCGCTCCTACGTTTGTGTGTGACGGCGAGACTTTGGTAGGAATATGGTTTGCTTTTACGGCGGAGAGTGTCCTTGAAATGTCCTCTTCGGTTATCGGAAGCTGTGCTCTTAATCCTTCCCTCAGAAAATCTCCGTGCTCGGATAATGCATGACGCACCATAGCATTGGAAAACTTATGTTCTCCACCTGTAAATTTCCCTCTGAAACTATCGTTATCAGTTGCATTTACAAGTCTGTTAAGTGCTTTATTCTGCTGCGATGTTATTTTGGACAATACATTCATTTTATCCTTGCCGCTTGCAACAGATGAATGAACTGTCTGTGCCACTTCCGAATCAATGGGATAGTCTCTCTCGGAATACCTGACCTCCGCATCCTGTCCGTAATGCTCTAAGATGCCGTCCCTGTTGGCTTTGTTAAGAGGAAATATATTACGCAGTTCGGTGGACTGACCTGTGCCGCGCTCACTGTATCGGACATCACTGCTCAAACCGTCATCGGTCCCATAAACAGCGTCTTCGCCCCGTTCGGAATACAGCCTTCCCGGATTCTCCGCCTTGTACTTCTCGACGAATTCGTCTACGATGCCCTGCGCCACGGGGAAGTGCTCGTGACCTCCCTTGTACTCGTTGAGCATCTTGTAGCACTCTTCCATATTGAAGTTCGGCGTGACGGCGGTCTGCTTCGATCCGACTCCGTTGTTGTCGTACATCTTGAAGTCGATAAGCAGCTTCCAATATCCGTCCGTGCTTCCGTCAGCCTTGAGAGAATACGAGCCGTCTCCGTTGTTATCAAGGAATTTGTAGAACTTCGGACGCTTGCCGTCCTCGGCGCACTTACGCAGATATTCCTCTGCGTTTTCTTTTCCCGTTTTAGAGAAGTCCCAATTGGCAAAAATCTTTTTGCACTATTTTACTCCCATTTGTTACTAATTATGTTACTGTTTTTATCCGATCTGCAATTTGGAGGAGCGGGAATTATTTAAGATCTCCTCTGAATTCTCTTTTTCTCCCCGTTTCGTTGACACGGGCAAAAGAAATGATATAATCAAAACAGGAATGCTACAAAACGGGGTCTTACTATGAAAATCATTCTGAAAAACGGAAATCTCACCGCGGAAATCGACGGCACAACGGGAGGGATACTGTCTCTTAATAACGCTAAAACAGGTGAGACGTGTGCGTTTTCATACCACGGCTTTTCACTCACCGCCGACGGCAAAAAGTATTTTGATGCAGCCTCAGCTGACGGGTACAGTAAAACCGTCAACGGTTTTTCTTTTGAGTTCACCGATGCGCCCTTCAGAGCAGTACTTGAATATCTCCGCGTCCCGGATGCCGACTTCATTGAACGCCGTCTCACGTTCTCCCGTGACGGGGAATGGACGTGCGAGAACATCACGTGCGATGCAGTGATTCTTGCATCCCCCGCCCGCGAGATTCTTCTTCACGATGACCAGACCCTTTGGCACGTGCCGACGAACTTTTTTCTGCGTTTAGATAAAGGCGGCGTTTGTGCCGGACTCGAATATCCGTATTGGGACGGTATCTCAAACGCGGGCGTCATGACGTCACATGATGGTGTGACTCTTGCGTACTCACCCTCGTTTACCGTTGAGGACGGCAGTTCTTTTGTAAGCGAGAAGACCTTTTTCGGTGTATATGAAAACACAAATAAATACCGCAAGTCTCACGGTCCTTATCCCGACGGAAAAGATAGAAAATATTATAAAAGTTATTCCTACGGCGGCCTAAGTCAGCATTTCCCGGAGAACAAGCTTCCGGACAACGCCGGAATACCCGACGAGACACTCGATCTCGGCGAGGTTTGGGCAATGCAGGATTTCATGCGCTCATATCTGCCGAAGGAAGGACTGCCGGAGGGGGGCTACTACGTATGGCAGAACGGCTGGTGGGCAGGGATCACAAAGCCCGACGTTGAAGCGGTAAAACCGCTCGCCCGTGCAGGCGTGCGCGACCTTATGACCTTCGCGATATATTTCGGGCACGACAGTCACCCGAGTACGTCCCCGCGCTACATACGTGATGCGAGAACATCCCCGCTGGGCTTCCCCGTGATGGGCCACGGTTCTGCCTCTGCAGAAACTGAGGTGAGCGGATGGCATCATGAGGTGTCTGCGGAAAATGACATCGGTGATATTATCGGTTATACAGAGGAATTCCGTGCGCCCGACGAATACGAGAAATTCATCTACGAGGCAAAAGAACTCGGGGTTTACGTTTCGAGCTTCTCGACCCCCAATAATGCCTATACAAATCATCCCGAATGGCTCGCTAAAGGCGAGAACGGCGAAAACTACAAATACTTCGGTACTCCGCTCAGCTGTCCCGCCTGCGACGAATATATGGACTTTCATTTTGATATGCTCTGCCGTGTGCTTGACCGCTTCGACTGCCGCTTCTGGGCGTTTGACGGCAGGTGGCTGAACTTTCGCGAGATAGCGGGGTACTCCTTCGGGAGCATCGGTGAGGAGCCGTGCTTCTCAGACGGTCACGGCCATCCTGCGGGTGATTCGCGCTACAAGGAATGGAAAAATATTGAGAAATTCAAGAAAAAGCTCCGTGAAAGATACCCTGATATGTGTCTTGAGCAGTATTACGGGATCAAACGCGGAGGGGTGTGGTCACTTAAGAGCCTTAACGCTGACGAAAACTACTATGAGATGGGATGTGTCGAGAACAACCGCGATCAGACGTGGCACAACGAGTACGACCGTTTCCGTCCGACCTACATGAACTACACTTCGATATCCGGCAAGACACCGTCGGAGTTCGAGTACAGTATGATATCGTCTCTCAGTACCTCGGCATACTGTCAGCTTGCCGGCGGTTACGCGGCGCTCCGCGACTATCCCGAAACAGCCGATGTTTTCAAAAAACTGAAAGCCTGGGCCGATATTAACTATAAGTACCTGCTTCGCCGCCGCTGCCTCTTCGGACCTCCAGGGGAGGGAACTGTTGACGGCTCCGCTCATGTCATAGGACGTGACGGTTATATATTCCTCTTCTCTGTGCCGGAATGCTGCGGAGAATGCGAAATCGTACTCGATAGCCTTATCGGACTTGACGCCGATCCCAAAGCATCCTACACTGTGAGTACTACTGCAGCCGTAACGTATGAAGGTACGCCCGCCTTGTGCGAATGCGAGAAAACGAATCTCCGCTATGGTGACGTGCTCCGTGTAAAGATTTCACCGTACACCGCGGCTATTCTTGAAATAAGAGGGAATACTACTGAGAAAATTGCAAAGATTAATAACATAGTACTATGAATTTGCCATAACTGACAAAAATACACCCGGAGACCTCATTTAGAAGTCTCCGGGTATTTTGCTGAAAAAAGAGGCGGTTTGAGACCGCCTCTTTTGGCTGGGATAGTTGGACACAATCGCCCAAAACCCCTTATTTCATGGGCTTTTTGTTTTCAATGTGTGCAGTAGGTGTGCAGTAGAGCGAAAATAAACTCTTTCTTTCGTTGAGTCACTCGTTGTTTTCTTCGATCTCTGTTTCATCGGAACTTAATTTCAACACAAGTTCAAGAATTTTCGCTTTTTGTTCACATGTCAGTTCTCTAAAAAGTGCCCTAAATTCCATTTCGCTGTTGTTATTATCCATTATGCTTGTTTCCTTTCTTCAAGTGTTAGGGAGGTGTCTGACGGTCTTTCAATTGATATGCCTATGCTCTGAAGATATTTGCTTGCATTGTCGATATGGTCACTTTGGAATTTATCAAAAACGCTACTGTAAATATCCATTGTGGTTTTGATGTTCTTGTGTCCTAATATGGTCTGAAGCACCTTCGGCGGCATATTCGCTTCAACGCACCGGGTGCAGAACGTATGCCGGAGCGAGTGAAGGTCAATGCAACCTTCAACGGTTTCGTCAAGGATATCGTATTTTCTTAATACCCTTATAAATTGGTCATATATCTGACTTGTGGTAATGAGCTTTCCGTCTTGTAGGAATATCATCTCATTGCCTTTTTTATCGCCTATCGCATCTTTTAGGATCGTGGCAACATCATGCGACATCTGAAGAACACGTTTTCCGGCATCGGTCTTCGCTTCTTTGCCTAATATCGCTTCGCCCTTACGCCCTCTCGTCATAGTTCTTTTAATTGATATCGTATTGAATGCGAAGTTCACATCGTTGACTTGTAAGGCATTTATTTCGCCAATTCTCATTCCGGCGAGCATTGATATCAGCATTTGCTGGCTATAGGTTATATCCTCTGTGATAAGGATATCAAACAGCTTTTTCTGTTCTTCTTCCGTCAATGCTCTGACGGTTTTCTTTATCTGTGTAGTTTTCGGCTTCTTAACGTCTACCATAGGATTTTCCGTGATGATCTTACGCCTTATCGCTTCATCAAATACACGTTTCAGCAGGGAGTATATCTTGCCGATGACTTCTGCGGAATAATCCTTCTGTGCGAACATAAACCGTTTTAACATTTCGCCGGATATCTGCTGAAGCGGAATATTGTATATCGGTTTCATCCGTTTCAATGTTTCCAAATACCGCTGATGCGTAACCTCTTTGATTTTGTTATAGTTCAAGTCCTCGTCCAGCATCTGTGTGCAGAGAATATAAACGGTTACTTGACTTTTGTCGCAGTATAACCCGGTCTTAACTTCATTGTCAATTGCTTGGAGCTTTTCAATGACTTCTTCCTTTGTCTTGCCGGATGCGGATTTACGGATGTATTTTCCTTCTTCGTCAACGCCTATGGTTATCTGTCCACGCCAATTTCCGCTGGATGCATTTTTGAAAACGGAGTATTCTCCATTAGCTCTGCGTTTCTTCTTCGGCATTTTCTATCTCCCCACGATTGTAAAATATTTTGCCTAAACCTTCAGTAGTCCAATGACTATCTAATATTTCTGCTCTGATTTTATCGTCATAATTTGTATCCCAAAAATAACTAATATCTGCTTCGGATGAGTAGATTGCTTCTTTGGTCTTTTTATCGATAACAGCATCTCCGCAGAACTCATAATTTTTAAGGAAATTTTTGGCTGTATTTTCGATATCACGTGAAATTTGCTTTATCAATTTGTACTCGATTACTTCAGCGAAACTTTCGTTTTGAGCTTTAGAATTCTCTGTATCGGAGAAATAAAAAGCTTTTCTAATACAAGCAATCACAAATAAGTCAAAAACACCATTGTATGATGTATCTTCATAATTTTCAAAGAAGCAATTGTGGACAGCTCGACTTAAAATATACTGTGCTTGTGTTTCAACATCGTCTTCTATAAGTTCCTTGACATCGTCAGAGATGTTGAAAATATTATTGTGGATGCATTGAAGGGATTTCGTTGAACATCCAATATAATCTGCTATTTCGCTTTCTTTTAAATTAAGTGTTGAGTGTTCGGATAATCCCAACAGATAATCAGAGGATACATTAAGAAATTTTGATATTTCAATAATCTGTTCTGTATTCGGTGTTCTTTTTCCGGCACACCAATATGAAACTGTATTGTCTGGTATGCCTAAATGCTCCGCAAGTTTTTTTTGATTTTTGTCTGCATCGATAAGGGCGGTTGCAATTCTATAACCGATTATTACCTTTGTTTTGTTATCCATTTTCATTTTCGATACCTTCTTTCGCAATTTTGCTATGTCCTAAACGGAGGATAGCAAAACGTATTGACTTCACATTTTTGCTATGCTATAATACAGACATAGCAAAACCACCAACACCATAATAATACACGTGTTCGGTTTTGTCAATAGTAAATTTGATGAAAGGAGAAAAAATATGGGACAGACAAACATCGCATTGAGAGAATATGCGAAAAAGCACAATGTCTTCTTATGGGAAATTGCCGACAGCTTGAACTGTTCTGAAATGACGTTGACACGGAAACTTCGCTATGAACTGTCAGAAGATGAAAGCAAAAACATACGGTCTATTGTTGATAAAATTGTCAGCGAAAGAACGTAAAAACAAAAAGAACGTGCCTCCGGCAAGAGTGTACACGTTCTTAAGTCCTTGACGATCAAACAATGTTTGTATCCGTCACATTGAGAGGGACATCCCTCTCGCCATATTATATCACAACAACGATAAATTTACAACAGATGAAAGGACAATCAACCTATATGTGTGATATGACGTTTTATACTACGAAGGAAGTTTCGCAGATGCTGGGATGCTCATTACCGACAGCAAGAGAGATAATGCGGAGAAAAGATTTTCCGCTTATAAAAGTGGGCAAGAACATGAAAGTTGAAAAAAATGCTTTTATTACTTGGGCATCAGAAAGGAGAGTGTGACAATGAAGGAAATATTGAAAAAAGATATTTTCGACATATTGACAATGATCCCTGCGACAAGGACAAATGACAATTTGCTGTTTGCGGAGCTTGTCAAGTTTAATATTGACCGTTCTCCGCAATACGCTGATATACACATCGCTGTGGCAGAAGCATTCACAAATCCCTTCAAATACGGATTACCGAACTATAATTCGGTGACACGTGAACGGCTGGAACTTCAGAAACTGTTTCCGACATTACAAGATGAAAACACGGTATTGATGCGGAAAGAACTGCAAGAGCAATACCGGAGCAGATACAGTAAGGACAGAAGGGAAGACATATAGCCAATGGCAGTATACCGTCAGATATATATGACTTTTTGGACAGACAGAAAGATCGATGAGGATTTTACGCCGGAAGACAGATATATTTATCTTTACCTTCTAACCAATTCTCATACAAGTATCAGCGGATGCTATGAGATCGGCTATAAGCAGATTTCAAGAGAATGCGGATACGATGAAGAAAAGGTGAAGCGGATCGTTTCAATACTGAAGGAAAAACACAAAGTAATTGACTACGATGATGACAATAGAGAAGTTCTCCTTGTCAACTGGCATAAGTATAATTGGTGTAATTCTCCCAAGTTATATGTCGGAGTACAGAAGAATTTGAAAACAATAAAGTCAGAACGATTCAAAGAATATCTTTCTTCGCTCATTGCGAGAGGGACAGATACGGTATCTATAGGGTATCAAAACCCTATGGATACATCTGTTTCTGCTTCTGATACTGATACTGATATTTCTTCTGATGCTGGAACTGATAATGCATCCGGTAAAAAGAATAAATACGGCGAATATAAGCACGTTCTTCTTACAGATGAAGAGTATCAGAAACTCAAAAACGAATTCCCGGACACAGATGATGCAATTACATTTCTTGATGAATATATTGAGATGAAAGGCACACAGTATAAATCGCATTACCTTGCATTGAGGAAATGGGTGTTCGATGCTATCGAAGAAGAGAAGCAGAAAAAGAAGGGAAACAAGGATGAATTCCTTGAATTCCTTAAAGAAGAAGCGGAAAGATGCAGAAGAGAAGGACTATGACGAGAGAAGATACTACAAGCGTTTTGACGATTCTTAAAGTTACATATCCGTCATTCTACGCAAAATTCAGCCGTGACGAGATGTTTGCCATTGTTGACTTGTGGAGCGAAATGTTCAGAGATGACGATGTAAACATAGTTAAATACGCCCTGAAAGAGCTGATTTCGACACACAGCGGTTTTCCCCCGGACATTGCGAAGCTGAAATCCAAGATGAATGAAATCAGCGAGGTGGCAACGGGAAACAACACGGACGAAGAACTGTGGCAGATTCTGAAAAAAGCTGTGTCTAACGGTTATTACGGCTCTGAAGAAGAATTTGAGAAACTGCCTAAAGCGTTGAAACGGTACTGCGGTACAGCGAGGACATTGCGAGAACTTGCAGAAATTGATGCGGACACTTTCAATACAGTAAATCACGGACAATTCTTGAAGCAGATTAGCAATATCAGAAAGCGAGAAGAATTTTCCGAAAGAATGCCGGAAGCCGTGAAGGACTACATAACTTCAGCGACAAAGAATCTTGATGAAACATCACTAATTGAAAATCACAATGACCGAAAGGATGAAGTCATCGCACAGCTACAAGAAGCAAAAAGAAATACTTACGGCAATTTGATATAAAGAGAGGGCTGTGAAAACAGCCCTTTTTTGTGCCTATCTTGTGCTGTTCTTGTGCATGTAAAAATGACGGTTTTCTTTCGCTTCGTCACCGCTTCGTTCACGGAATTCGCTCGGAGTTCATGTAGGCGAAAGTTGTGTTAAAGCTGAAATAATCCATAATCGGTCAAGTGTGACGATCTGAAGAAGGCTGAAAGGGGGAAGTTATAGTGCCCCCCATTGATGAAAGATGCAAAACATCGTAAGTACCGATGGGGGAACTTTAATAATACTCTGCATCACGCACGTGCCCCCCTCCATGTGTCATATGCGTTGCAGAATTGCGATTTGAGCGGCTTTAATCGTGCGTTTACCTATATCGTGAGTAAAATTGTTGAGAGGTGGTTGAGAGGCGTAAAAACGGTGTTATATGGTCAAAAACGAACATATGTTCGGAAATGTGTGCAGTAGAGCGATTAAAAACATTTTTCGCATTCCCGGAAACGCCCATGATATAAGGCTTTACGGCATCAAATTAATGTGTGCAGTAGGTGTGCAGTAGAACGCATTTTAAGCTGATTTAACTTAACTTTACCATATTTTAACAAATACTGATAACGCCCGTGGGAGTAAGGGAAAAGGCACTTTAAGTAAAGAAAAGAGACGGTTGGAAAACCGCCTCTTTTGGCTGGGATAGTTGGACTCGAACCAGCAAAACAGGAGTCAAAGTCCTGTGTGTTACCGTTACACCATATCCCAATGACCGATATAGTATATCATAATCGGAAATGTGTGTCAACAACAACTGTATCAAAAATCTGTTTGCGACATAAAATATACTCGGGACGGTAATGTGCCGTATCGCTGACCCCGAGGGGCGGGACGACACCCGTCCCCGCTTTATGCGGAATCGACTGTTTGTATCCCATAATGGGGGAACTTTTTTCTTTATGCGATTTTTAGCGAATTGTGCAAATTATACATAAAAATTTACAATTGCACACCCGCCCGAAAGGGAATAGCTTTATATATCATGATGATAAGAAAACGGGGCATTTATCACGGACGGCCAAATTAATTTTCGGCTTGCTGAAAATGTCAATTACTGTGGGATTTCAACAGACTTTTCCACAAGCTGTGGAAAATCAATTAGGCGTTCGCAGAACATAATCACTAAAATATTTGCTTGTTGATATTCAACAAAAGTGTTATCAATCCGGTGCGATATCATTTCCCGATGAGGTCGGCTCTTTTCTTTTTCGCTTCGCGCCCGGCTTCTCTTTTTTTATCCTTTTCAGTTTTGCGCGAAGCAATCTTTTCTGAATATCCGGCTTTATTTCTGCACATTGTTAATTCAACAAGAGGGTGCAGGCAATGCATGGCGCAGAGTGAAAAAATCATCATTACAACACCATCGCGTACATCACCGGAATACTTCCTGTCGGTTATTGTAAGCACTATCATCGAACAGATTAAAAGCCAGAGTATTACCGCTGACAGCCCGAGCGTGTGCCGCAGTTTATAAGTACCGGGGGAGAGAAGCGAGGATATTATCAGAAGTACTTCGAGAATAATAACCGCTGCCGGGATCCATATCCCGACTTTTTCGAATATCTCCGTGATCCCCTCGCCATCGGAAGTGATGGTATCTATCTCGGTATAAGTATAAATAAATGAGAAAACATAACCTGCTATACCCAATAGAACGGCAGCTGCATTTACCCAAACTGTGCTTGAGAGTGCGTTATTGCCTGCAGATCTTACGTTGTATATAAACATCAATACGGCACATACTGCCGCGAAAATAACTACAAATATCATTTTTTCACTCCTCCATGAAGATTTTACCACTCTGCAGGTAAAAATACAACTCATATTTCCAGAAATTTCTGAAAGATACTTGCAAAATGAATTCATTCGTAATATAATACATACTAAATGAGTCCATTTTTTGAAAGATTTTTTATCTCATTATTCAAATAATGGTTTTGTCGGAGGAAATTAATGTCACATGAATGTAAAGAATCTCTTCGTGCTCAGTACGAAGAGTGGTGTAATAAAGGTCTGAATCTTGATCTTACCAGAGGAAAGCCCGGACGTGAGCAGCTTGAACTGTCCGAAGAGATGCTGGGCGTTATCAGCTCCGGCGCTGACGTAAGATGTGATAACGGACTTGACTGCAGAAATTACGGGTGCCTCGACGGAATCCCGGAGGCTAAAAAACTGTTTTCGGATCTTTTGGGTATTCCGGAAAGTATGCTGTTCATAGGCGGAAATTCGTCACTTAACATTATGTACGATACTGTGTCCAGATGCATGCTTTTCGGTACTGTCGGATCGGATATGCCCTGGTCTAAACAGGGGAATATCAAATTCCTTTGCCCAAGCCCCGGATATGACCGTCATTTTTCCATATGTAAAGCAATGGGCATCGAGATGATCCCGGTCGAGATGGACGACAATGGCCCTGATATGGGTATTGTTGAAAAGCTGGTCGAAAGCGATCCTTCAATCAAGGGCATATGGTGTGTGCCCAAGTTTTCAAATCCCTCCGGTTATACGTATTCAGACGAGACCGTGCGCCGGTTTGCCGCGCTGAATCCCGCCGCTCCGGACTTCAGAGTTTTCTGGGACAATGCATATGCTATTCATGAGATATACGATGAAGAAGTCAGACTTCTTGACATATTCTCAGAAGCGAAAAAATGCGGCAACGAAGATATGATCTTCTATTTCGCTTCCACCTCCAAGATCACGTTCCCCGGAAGCGGCGTTGCAATAATGGCTGCAAGCGAAAACAATCTGCGCCAGATGCTTCCTTATATATCTGCACAAACCATCGGATTTGACAAAATCAACCAGATGAGACACGTGAAGTATTTCGGCAATGCTGACGGTGTGCTGGCTCATATGAAAAAGCATGCGGCTATCATCAGGCCCAGATTTGATGCTGTTATAGATGCCTTCCGAAAAAATCTTACCGGAATTGCGAAATGGACCGAGCCCAAAGGCGGATACTTTATTGATTTGTCCGTCCCCGACGGCTGCGCCAAGAGTGTTTTCGACCTCTGCGCCGCCGCAGGTGTGAAACTCACAACCGTAGGTGCCGTATATCCTTACGGCCTTGACCCCAATGACAGGCATCTGAGAATAGCTCCTACTTTCCCGGAAACTGATGATCTGAAGCTTGCCACGGAGATTCTTTGTCTTTGCGTAAAGCTTGCCGTTGCGGAAAAGAATGCCTGACTTTGTAAAATATTGTTGCAAAATGCTGTAATGTGTAGTATAATTGCATCACAATATATTATTTGAGGAGAATAATCATGGCAGATAAGAAAATTGTACATTCCGAAAACAAAGTATCTGAAGACTCTCAGTTCCAGACAGCGAAGCCCGTTGGAAATCCCACAGGTCTTCGTATCGGTGCGATAGTATGCTGGCTTCTCGGCCTCGGCTGTGAGGTCATGGCAATCCTTGCACTTGTTCAGAAAATACATATTTTTGTTAAGAACGAGATCGACTTGGCCGCAATGATAGGATTCCTTGTTATCGACCTCATTCTTGTTATCGTAGGATCACTTCTGTGGAAGAAAGCAAACCGCATTGATCCCGCATCCGAAAAGAACAAGGTTAAGTTCTGGCTGTGGAACAATATGGGCGTTATCGTTTCCGTTATTGCATTTCTTCCTTTCATTATCTTCACGCTTACCGATAAGAATGCTGACAAGAAGACCAAAACCATTGCCGTTATTGTTGCAATAGTTGCACTCCTTATAAGCGGTGCCGCTTCCTACGATTGGAATCCTGTTTCTTCCGAACAGCTCCAGGCTGCTCAGAATGCTTTGGGCGATACCGCGGTTTACTGGACGGTAAACGGAAATACGGTTCACAAATATCATATCGATTCCGACTGCTACCATCTGAAGAATGCCAAGTCCGAAAACATTTTTGAGGGCACGGTTGAGCAGGCATTCCAGGACAATGCGACCGCTCTCTGCAAGACCTGTCAGAAGAAGCATCAGGAGATCGAGGGTATCAACGACGTATCTACCGGCGAAGATAAAAGCGCTGATGCAGATGATTCCGTTGAAGAAATCGAAGAGGCAGAGGATACTGCCGAATAATTCGAAAATGATAAAAAAGCAGGGCTTTCATTACGAAAAGCCCTGCTTTTATATTGCTTTTAAGCTGCTGATGAAATTGTATAATTCGGTGTCGCCGAGGTTGAAAGCTATCGGCACGGTATCTCTCGCCCCTGCCGCAACGATCTCAAACGTGCAGTTTGCAACTATGTTGCCGCCGCTTCCCGCTCTTCCGCAGGTGATAGTAGAGAAAAAAGAATTAAGGATACCGCCGTGGGTAAACAGGAGCGGAATACCCTGGCCGGGCAGCTTCAGGATCAATGCGATAGTACGTTTCATCCTTATCGCGGCGGAGCTGATGCTTTCAATGTCATTGGGATAACCGGCGGCGCTTCTGTACAGTTCCCGTCTTGCGGCAAACGTCATTCCGGTGACAGAGCCGTAGTCACGCTCTATAAGACCTTCAAGAATAACGGGATCGGTGACGCCAAGCTTGTCCGAAACGGCTTTTGCCGTGTCATAGGAACGTGAAAGTGGGGAAGTGTATATTCCTTTGATCCGGGAAGAATTAAAAACTGATGCCAAACTTTCGGCGCATTTTTGGGCTTGCTCGATACCGTTTTCGTTCAGAGGGATTTCTTCCCGTCCCTGGAGCTTGGACTGAGCGTTCCAGTCCGTTGTGCCGTGCCGTATAAGTATTACAAGAGTGCGGCGTTCGGAGAGCAGCGCGTCGGTCTGGGACGGCGTACAGAAAAACATCGGCGAATACTGACCGGTGAAAAAGTTTGTCGCACTGTTTTTCCTCTGCTTTTCCATAGAGACCTCCGTTAATATATAATAATTATACATTTGTTGTCACTTTTTGTCAATACGGGCAGAAGATTAAATTATTGAACACAAACTATTGAAATGAAGAATTTTCTGTATTATAATTGATGTAATAAATATTGGGGCGAATAATTATGAAACCTTATAAAAAAGTTCTGTGCTATATATTAACTGCGGCAATGGTTTTTTCATTGTCCGTTTTTGCTGTTCCTTCCGGCGCAAAACTGTATAAAACCGGAGATGCCGACGGAAACTGTGCCGTAGATGCCAGAGATGCATATTTGATCAAAAGAAAAGTATCCGGCTTTTCCGCTGATCTTACTGATTCCGCGGATGTTGACAGTGACGGCAAAGTCACGGCAAGGGACGTTTTCTGGCTGAAAGCAGATATTTCCGAAGCTGTCGATATATCAGTTCGCTTTGCGGACGGATACGGCTGGGAGGGGTTTACCATAGCGGGGAATCCGATATCCGAATATGAGATAGTTGTGACCGACAAAGATAATCCGAATATGTGCTTCGCGGCGGATGAACTGCAAAAATACGTAAAGGATGGCTGCGGAGCTGTTCTTCCGGTTGCTTATGAGAAGTCTGAAACCAAGTCCATCATACTCAGAACGGGGGATAGCGAAATATACGGTAACGACGGCTTTTGCCTGACCGTAAAGAACGGCGAACTTGTGATCGAAGCCGGCGCGAAACGCGGCACCATGTATGCGGTATATGCAATACTGGAGGATTATTTCGGATACCGTTTTTACGGTTACAGAGACGCAGAACTGCTGAAAGATAAAAAATCGGATATCCCGGAGGGGACGAAAGACATCCAGATACCCACGGTGTACTACCGCTGTAATTGCATACACCCATACGGCGACGAGTATACTGAGTCTTCCGTAATAAAAAGAAAACTTGCGGGATGTTCGGGCCAGTGGTCCATGCAGCAGGCGAAATATGGCTATGGTATTTGCCGCCTCCTTGCAAACGCCCATTCTCTCGACGTATTCATTCCTCTCGTTGAACTGTACCGTGCCACGGAGGATCCTGAGTTCCTTGAGTTAATGACCGATGAGGAAATAGAGATTGCAAGTAAGGGAATCAAGCGCTGCCTTTCTCAGAGCGAGACGTACGAAATATGCCTTAAAAACATGAGAAATCTCCTTGATGAGCGCATTGCCGCCGGAGGTGTCATCGGTGATGATATAACCGAGATATCCATATCCTACGCTGCAGATGAAGAAATGTGTACTTGCCGTGCCTGCAATAAGATCATGAAGGTCGAAAACAGTCCCATGGGAATACTCATCACCAAACTCATAAATCCCATAGACGATATACTTACCGAAGAGTACCCCGGAATAACCGTAATAACAAACGGTTACAGCACGTGGAGAAAGCCTCCGGACAGCGCGGTCATGAACGATGATGTGATACTTCTGCAGTGCTGGTGCGCTTGCACGAATCACGATATCGGAAGCGGAGAGTGCGGAGCGGCGGTGATCGGTGATCTTGGCTCCAATAAGATAGAAGAATCTTATTTCAATCAGTGGCTCGAGCACTGCTCGAGAATTTATATTTGGTATTATCCCACGAATATATATTATCTTCTCTGCCCGCAACCCAACTTTTTCAAGATATACAACGATTTTAAGTGGTTCATGTCGCATAAGGAGGTCGAAGGCTTCTACGTTGTGGGAACTACCGGCTCCTCCTTTGAGGATCTTGACGCTTATCTGATATCCGACCTCATGTGGGACGCGGACATGACACGAGACGAGTTTGAACTTAAGACAAAAGAATTTCTGAAATACTACTTCGGCTACGGTTGGCAGTACATATATGAGTATATGCAGATGCTGGATGAATGCGGTAACCTCAAGGGGTGCGTCCTCAATGATTTCGAACAACCCTTTGACGTGTATTCCAAGGACTATCTCAAGGCTCATTTTGACGATATGCTTGCCCTGTTCGATAAGGCGTACGCGGCATCGGTGTCCGACCGTGAGAGAAATAATCTGGACAGATTGTCCCTTCATATGAAGTTCCTCTGCCTGTCCGCACTTTACGATGACAGATACGTGAAAGGTACTGATTCACAGCGTACGGATTACGCGGAAATGTGGAAATGGACTTATGATTACATAAACGCGCACAACATCCGTGTGTCGTATGACAGAGTAGGCATACAAGCTGCGTTTACTCTCAACAAGAGCCCGATGATGCTTGTATATGATATTGACGGCGACAGATATCAGTGATTGACCTTTTCGCAGAATACTGAAAATTAATTTTTCTGAAAGGAAATAAAAATATGAAATTCGGAACTCTTTATGCATACTGGTCTAAAGACGGACAGTGGGGCGGTGATTACTGCGCACTGTGCCATAAAGCAAAAAAAGCAGGTCTGGACGTGCTCGAAGTGGGTGCCGGAGACCTTCTTGACATGAGTGATGCACAGCTCGCAGAGCTTCGCACTGCTGCAAAGGAACTCGGACTTGAAATATCCGCAAACCTCGGCCCTCCCAAGGATAAGGACGTTTCCTCCAAGGACGGATCGATCCGTGCTGCAGGCGTTAAATTCCTGTGTGATATCATGGATCAGATGGTAAAGCTTGATTGTAAAATACTCATCGGAGCTCTCTATAACTGCTGGCCCTATGATTTCGCTGACCTCGATAAGGAAGGTCTCTGGGAAAGAGCAGTTGATTCCATGAAAAAGGTTGGCGATTATGCCGACAAGCTTGGCGTGAAGATCGCTCTCGAGATTCTTAACCGTTTTGAGACCTGTCTCCTTACCGACAGTGAAGAGGGTGTTAAGTTCTGCGAAGAAGTAGGCAAGGAGTCCGTGGGCCTTCTGCTGGATACGTTCCATATGAATATTGAAGAGGACAACCTTCCCGATGCATTCCGCAGAGCAGGAAAGCTTCTTTACCACGTACACGTGGGTGAAGGCAACCGTAAGCTTCCCGGCATGGGACATCTTCCTTGGGCTGAAATGGGAGAGGCTCTCCGTGAGATCGGTTTTGACGGCATGGTCGTAATGGAGCCCTTCATGAAGATGGGCGGCAAGGTCGGCTCTGACATCAAGGTATGGCGTGATCTCTCAAACGGTGCAGATGAGGACAAAATGGATGAGATGATGGCTGATGCCACAGCGTTCCTCAGAAAGTCTTTTGCAGGCTGAAAGCATAACTTGCTTTGAAAGGGAAAATATCATGAATGAAATTATGACAATGGGCGAAATCATCGTCGAAATAATGCGCGGCGATGTTGATATGCCTCTTGATAAACCCGGTATATTCAAAGGTCCCTATCCTTCGGGTGCTCCCGCAATTTTCATTGATACGGTGGCACGTCTGGGTCACAAGGCGGCTATCGTCGGCGGCGTTGGTGACGACGATTTCGGTAAGTGCCTTACGGAACGTCTCGAAAATGACGGCGTTGATACCTCTTGTATCATAAAAAACGACCGTATTTCCACCGGTTGTGCTTTTGTAATGTACTATTCTGATGGCGACAGAAAATTTATTTTCCATATAGGTAACACTCCCGCCGTTCTTGCTCCCGCACCTGCGGACGAGAAGCTGGATGGTCTCAAATTCTTCCACATAATGGGATGTTCCGTTATGTCCGAGCTGAAATTCGGACGCCGTATAGTCGATACCGCTAAAAAAGCATACGAAAAAGGCGCAAAGATTTCATTTGACCCCAATATTCGTCCCGAACTTATGAAGGATCCCGAATCCATGGATCTTGTAAATGAGATCATGGATATGACCGCCGTCTTCATGCCCGGTAAGAGTGAACTCCGTATGCTCTCCGGTAAGGAAGACATTGAGGAGGCTGTAAAAGAGCTGTTCACGACCAAGCCAGGACTTGAAATAATCGCTCTCAAAAACGGCAAAAAAGGCTGTATTATCTATACGAGAGACGAGAGAATAGAATTCGGTGTATACGCAGTCACACCCGTTGACGCAACAGGTGCCGGCGACAGCTTTGACGGTGCGTTCCTCTGCGGTCTCCTTGAGGGCAAGAGTCTCCTCGATGCGGCAAAATTCGCGACTGCGGCTGCATCTCTTAATACGGCGGCATTCGGACCCATGGAGGGAAAAATATCCCGTGAGAACGTGGAAAGAATGATAGAAGAGGACAATCTGGAGAATTAAAGATGTATATTACAAGCCTTGAAATGATAAGAAAAGCGAAAGAGGGACACTATGCCGTCCCTGCTTTCAATGCGGAAAATCTTGAAATGGTGCAGTCTATAATCAAAGCGGCAGAGGATATGAAATCTCCCGTTATGATTCAGACCACCCCCTCTACCGTGAAATACTTAACTCTCCATGAGGCTGTCGCCATGGTAAAAGCGGAAGCAGAGAAAGCAAGTGTCCCCGTGGCTCTCCATCTTGACCATTGTGAGAGCTATGAGGGAGTGGAAGCCGCACTCACCGAGGGATATACCTCAGTTATGATCGACGGATCAAAGCTCCCCTATGAAGAAAATATCGAGGTGACAAAAAAAGTTGTCGCAAAAGCTCACGAGACTGGTATCACCGTAGAGGCTGAGCTCGGCACCGTCGGCGGAAAAGAGGACGGACATTCCGCGGCAATCGCATACACCGATCCCGCCGAAGCAGTAGATTTCTTCACTCGCACCGGCATTGATATATTCGCAGTTGCCATCGGAACGGCACACGGATTTTATAAGGGTGAGCCGAAACTTGACTTTGATCTTCTTCAGACCATTGCAGGGAAAATTGATGCACCGCTCGTGCTCCACGGCGGCAGCGGAATTCCCGATGAGATGATAAGAAAAACTATCGAGCTCGGAATCAGTAAAGTAAACTTTGCAACAGAGCTTCGTGCCGCTATGACCGCGGCTGTGAGGGAAGCGCTCAAAGACGAGAAGATCATCGACCCCAAGAAATTCATGGGCCCCGG
>JAZUGU010000128.1:0-3985 GCA_045641325.1 Candidatus Avispirillum sp. | reverse complement strand
CCATAAGCATACCTCGTTTTGATTTGATTTCATGTTTCGGCAAAGCCGGGATCTACTATACTATACCATTACAGTTACGAATAGTCAAGAACTACCAAGTGAAAGGCGCACTTTATACCTTACCGTAACGCACTCTCCATCACCCTGATGCTCAGGGAGCTCCCTCCCGGAGGGAGCCTTTCGCACGATGCGCCCGTACCGATTATAGAAATATGGGTGCCATCAGAGCATTAGCAGAGATTGCCACACCCAGTGTGCGCACTGGGTTCGCAATGACACGCCCGGTGGGCGTGGATGGCGGCTCCGCCGCCTCTTAAAACTCCACACTCCTAATTCCTAATTCCTAACTCCTAACTCCTAACTCCCCGCAAACTAATATTTACAAATCCCCCTTTTTATGGTACAATACCTATATCGGGAGGGTTTTTATGTCGATCCTGTCTGTTAATTTTCTGATATTCACCGCCGTACTGACGGCGCTGTACTATCTTATGCCCGGAAAGGCACGTCCGTATCTGCTGCTGTGCGGCAGTACGTTTTTTCTCGTGCAGTTCGGGCTTTTAAACGTTCTATATATTCTTTTCTCAGCGCTGTGCGCATACTTCGCAGGGCTCATTCTCCATAAGAAAAAGCTGAAAGCGGTCCTCATCGCCGTACTTCTTGTCAATTTCGGTCTTCTTCTTTTCACCAAGTTCTCACCCTACGCCGCGGAAAAGTTCACCGGATTCACGAGAATTGAGCTTCCCGGATTCTTTACGGATGTTTTCGTGCCCATCGGCATTTCGTTCTACACCCTGCGCCTTATGGCGTACTGCATCGACGTTTACCGGGGGAAGTTTTCCGCCGAGAAGAACCCCTTCTTCTTTCTGTCGTATGCTTTCTTCTTCCCGCTTTATATACAGGGCCCAATACAGAGCTATGACACTCTGAAGGGCGACCTTTTCGATACCTCAAAAAAAGCACACGTTTATGAAAACATAACTTACGGCGCACAGCTCATCCTCTGGGGCTTTTTCCAGAAGCTGGTCATCGCCGAGCGTGCCGCCCTCTACGCCAACGAGATCTTCTCCGATCCCGGGAGCTTTTCTGCAAAGCATCTTGTTTTCGGCGTTTTCTTCTATTCCGTCCAGATCCTCACCGATTTTTCCGGATGCGTGGATATCTGCCGCGGTGCCGCACAGATGCTGGGCATCAGCGTGATGCAGAATTTCAAAACGCCCTATTTTTCCGAGTCCATACCCGAGTTCTGGCGGCGGTGGCACATCTCCCTTTCCGGCTGGCTGAAGGAATACGTATATATTCCTCTCGGCGGCAACAGAAAAGGAAAGGTGAGAAAATACGTAAACGTCATCATCGTCTTTCTGGTCAGCGGAATTTGGCACGGTGTGGGAGTCCACTATCTGGTATGGGGGCTTCTGCACGGTGTCTATCAGGTGATCGGAGGCATCACAAAGCCCCTGCGCGACAAGGCGTATGCCCTGTGCCGCATCAAGCGTGAAAGCGCCGTTCCCGTGTGGCTCCGCCGCATTTTCACCTTTCTCCTCGTCTCCTTCGGCTGGATATTCTTCCGTGCGAACGGCACGGGCGATGCCCTGCTGATAATCAAGAGGATCGCCCTCCGCCTCCCCGGAGCTCAGGTTCCATCCGCAATTGACAGGCTGGACCTTGCGGTGTTCTTCATCGCCCTCGCCGTTCTGTTTTTCACATCGTATTACAGAAACGGCGGCGTCAGCATCCGCACCCGCGCGGCAAAGCTCCCGCTTCCCGTCCGTTTCGCCATATATCTCGGTCTGTTCCTTGCGGTAGTCATTTTCGGCATATACGGTCCCGGATATTCCGCCGGCGGCTTTATTTACATGAACTTTTAGGTGCATCATGAAAAGAAAGATAAAACTTATCGTCCGGGCGGCTGTTTTTCTGCTGATCGCCGCCGCCCTGCTGAACATCGTCACCCTCGCCCTGCGGCGCAAGACCTACACGGGAGCGTGGAACTACATGGCAAAAATGAACGAGTTCTATGCGCTTGAAGAAAATTCTCTTGACTATATCTGTCTTGGCTCCAGCCATGCTTACTGCACCGTCAATCCCCTTGAGGTATATCACAATTCATCCCTCACGGGCTTCGTCCTCGCAACGCAGGAGCAGCCCCTCCCCATGAGCGTTTTCTATCTTAAGGAGGCGCTGAAAACACAGTCTCCGAAGATCGTTATGGTAGAGGGCTACATGGGATACGAAAAGGACGATCCCAAGCCCGAGGTTTTATACAGTGCCCTCGATCCCATGAAGCCGTCGCTGAACAAGCTTTCCGCAATATGGGAAAACGTGCCCCGCGCGGATATCTTTGATTACGTTTTCAGCATTTCAAAGTATCACACCCGCTGGAAAGAGGTGGATGCCGAAGAAATGATCTCGCCCTTCGAGGGGGATCACGTTGACACCTACTGCGGATACGCCCCCGTTGACAGAGATTACAAATGGAAAAACGAAACGCCGGACTACGCTGCCGCCGAGGTCGTTGAGCTCCCCGAAAAAAATCTGGCGGCACTTAATGAGATGCTCGGTATCTGCAAGGATTCGGGTGCTGAAATGATACTTCTCATCGCTCCCACCAACTGCTCGAAAACGCCGCAGATAAGCGGGCTTGCCGCAGAGATACGGTGGGCGGAGGAAAACGGAGTATCCGTAATTGACCTTGCACCTATGACCGAAGAGCTTGGGCTTGACGGAGAAAAGGACTACTACGATACCAACCATCTGACCGTAAGCGGTGCCGCAAAGACGAGCGCATATCTGGGGGATGTCCTGTCCTCGATGGATTTCGAGAGAGCGGAATACGATAAGGCCGAATGGGATGCAAAATACGAAAATTACAAAAAGAAATAAGCCGGGAGACTTCTCCCGGTTTTTTCTTATGCCGCAGGCGTGTTCGGTTTTCGACATTTGTCGTTTAATGTATATGCAAATTTATTTTAGTCATTTGCCTATAATGCTGTTGAAAACTCATTTCCGGGGGCTTTTATAAATTTTTCTTCCATTCCCGGAGGATTTGTGATACAATAAGAAAAAAGCGGCGGACGGCATGCCGCAAAAAATGCTATTCGAGGCAAGCATATGAAGAAAAACAAAAAATTATCACTGATACTGACGGTCATCCTGGTGCTGGCTCTGGTCATCGGCGGATACCTGTTCCGTGACGGTGCGGACTCACCGTCCGATCCCGCGGATACTTCACAGCGGTACGAAACCACAGAGCCGACCGATACGGATGCGCCCGACACGGACGCTCCCGACACGACGGAGGCTGAGCCGGAGATCGACGAGGACGGCACCTACACCTCCAAGGAGGACGTGGCGCTCTACATCCACACCTACGGAAAGCTCCCCTCCAATTTCATCTCGAAGAAAGAGGCTGAAAAGCTGGGCTGGCAGGGCGGCAGTCTTGAAAAGTTCGCTCCCGGAAAATGCATCGGCGGTTCCAGATTCGGCAACTACGAGGGCCTCCTCCCCGAAAAGAAGGGGCGCACCTACACGGAATGCGACATCGACACACTGGGGAAATCCTCCAGAGGCGCCAAGCGCATCGTATTTTCCGACGACGGGCTGATTTACTATACGGACGACCACTACGAAACCTTTGAGCTTTTGTACGGAGAAGAATGACATGAAAAAATACGACATTGATGCTTCTCTTTTCACCTCACGCATGGAGGCCCACGAGGTGATGAAAAAGATCTTTTCCGACTGTGAATACTACGGAAGCAGTCTGGATGCCCTCCACGACGTGCTCACCTCCATAATGAAGGACTCCGCGATCACGGTCAGGAATCTGGGAAAATCCCGCGAATACATTGACACCTATGCCGACCGTCTGCGCAACGTTTTCTGCGACAGCGCGGAGGAAAACAGCCATCTTACCGTAACCTTTACCGAAGACTGAAAATATTAAAAAAAGCCCCTTTGCGGAGTGTCCTTTAGAACACTCCGC
>JAZUGU010000127.1:0-1534 GCA_045641325.1 Candidatus Avispirillum sp. | reverse complement strand
GGGATTGACGTTATATTTTTCCGCATTGCGGCGCACGTGCGCGATGGCAAGGGAAACGTCCATCAGCGGGCGGGGGAACTTTGCGCCCTTTTCACCGTCACCGATGGAATAGTATAAAACGAATGCATTGAAGCCTGCGGCGAGGAACTGCTTTGCCACGGGCTCGCCCTCGCGCTCGGCGAGGAAGTAGTAAGCGCCGCCGGGAAGAACTATCACGGCATCTCTCGGTTTTGTATAGGTCATGTCTCCGTCTCTCTTGCAGACGAGAGTTTCAAGTCTGACGGAAGTATCGCCTTCGTTTTCTCTTAAATAAATTGTTTCACAAAGCATGATTTTCGCTCCTTTCATCTGATTCCATAATAAAACATTCTTTGTGGTTTGTCAATAAAATTATAGTTTATCGGGCTGTTCGCCAATGGTGTAGTTGGCGGCGAAGCCGCCATACACCGAGGGGCGAAGCCCCTACGGTGTCATTGCGAGGGAGGGCATCGCCCGACCGTGGCAATCTCTACAAACGGTTTAGTCCATCTAATAGAGGTACCATCAGAGCATTAGCAGAGATTGCCACGCTTCGCTCGCAATGACACGCCCGGTGGGCGTGTGGGCAAAGAGCGTTCGCCTGCTTACAGAAACGGGGCGTTTCACGCTCCCGTTTCGTTCCGTTTGTATAAAACATCCGTCTGTCAGCGCAAAAACGGTTTAGCAGCGAAGCGTCTCTCGCCCGCGGGGGCTTCCCCGCAAACACTAATTTATCCCCATACCATCCGGGTTGACAAAACTGCAAAAGGGTGTATAATGAACAGGTAGAACAGCTTAAGAGAGGCTATGATATGAAAAAAACACTTGCTCTGATCCTTTGTGCGATACTCGCTCTGTCCCTTGTTTCCTGCGGCAATAATACCCCCGAGCCCGCCGGCCGCACCGAGGACATTAAGGACGGCGACCGTGTTATCGGCAAGAGCTATTACGAAAATGATCAGCTCGTAAAAGAAGAGTTCACCGATGAAAACGGTGAGATCTCCGAATACCGTGAATACGACAACGGCACACTCGCCCGCACCGGCAAGAACGAATACGGCGAAAAAGGCGATCTCGTTTCCTCCACCGTGTCCACCATGAACGGCGACAAGGTAGCGAAAGAAGAGATCTCATTCTACACCGACGGCAGGGTATCGGGCGTCCGCACCACCGATTTCACCTACAACGATGACGGCTCCGTGGTCGAGGCGGTGTCCAAGGACGGGCAGAAGACCTCCGAGGTCATGAGAGATGCCGGGGGCAACAGGGTTTACAGCTCCACTTACAGCGAGTCCGGCTGCATCAAGACCACTTACGACGGAGAAAACGTTTCGAAGAGCGAATCCTTTGACATAAACGGCGAGCTGAAGGGATATTCCGTAATGCAGAATGACGCCAACGGAAAGGCCATGGGAAGCGAGACCTTCAATGCCGACGGAAAGCTCCTGATGCGCAGCGTTTACGAATATGAAAACGGCAAGCCCGCAAAGATACTGATGTACAACGCCGACGGCAC
>JAZUGU010000126.1:0-9066 GCA_045641325.1 Candidatus Avispirillum sp. | reverse complement strand
GGATCGTTGCCGGTGTTGCCGCCCTCATTCTCTTCGGGCATGGCGATGTCGGTGAGGCTGGCGAAGTTATAAACCTTGACGTTATCGTACATGCACTGGGTGTTCATCATTCTGAACAGAAGCAGAGTGCCGTTTTCCCTTGCGCCTTCGGAGGAGTAGTAGAAGTATCTCCAGCAGTTATTGAAGATCATCTTACCCCAGGGGCTGTTAACGTTATCAGCGTCGGTGGAAAGGTCGTCGATCCAGAATCTGCAGGTGCAGGACTCGTTATCGAACTGGAATTTCCAGTTGTACCAGTTATTCTTCTTCAGGTCGTAAGGACAGGTTGCGAGCACCTGGGTCTCGTCATCGGTGCTTACCAGCTTGAACATTCTGTCGTTGAAGAAGTAACCGCAGGTAAATGCATAGATGGTGGAGCCGCCGAACCAGTTGTGGAGAGAGGACTCATAAGCCTCTGCAACGACAACGTTGTCGGTATAGCAGATATCGAACTCGAAAGTATAGGAGGTGGGAACCTCGAATGCGTTGTCGCCGTCACGGGAATCCAGATAGGTCTGGGTATCGGATGCGGCTTCGGTCTTATCCTTACCTACGAAGTTGCTGTAGTCAAGGACGTTCTTGTGAGTGCCGCCGATATTGGTAACGTGGCCCTTATACTCGGGTGCGCCCCATACGGAAAGGTCGCCGTCGGGATCGGTGTCGTATGTAAGAACGGTAAGGTCCTCATACTTTACGGGAGTGCTCTTGTAGAAGTCGCCTGCCAGGTAATCGTAGAAGACACCGGGCTTGTCGACGTTGGCGGTGCTGAAGGTAGCATCGAGAAGGCTGGTGCAGTCATAGGTCTGATAACCTGCGGACTGTGTAACCTTTACGTCGGAAAGAACTACGGAGTTGGAGCCGGTAGCACTTCTTGCGCCTTCGCCGCCGACCTGGGAGTTTGCACCGCAGATACCGGAACCCCATGACATGAAGCAGTCATAGGTGGGGTCGGGGTTAGTACCGTCGTTGAGAACAACGAGGGATACGCCGAATTCTCTGCCGATACCGCCGGTAAGGTTACCCTTGCCGCCACGGCCGGTGGAGTACTTGGTATAGGTCAGGGACGTGATCTGCGCGCCGGTGTTGGTACCGTCAACGGTGTCACCGGTGAGGATGTAAGTCCACGGGATACCTATTTCATAGGTGGTGATGCCCTTCTGGGTATCGGAAGAGTAGGAAGAACCTGCGGGAGCAACTACGCAGAGAGCAGTTCCCAGGGGGTTCTTGGAGAAGGAAGTCATACCCTTGTTATTGGTATTCTCCCATGCCTCGGAGAAGCCGCCTGCAACTTCAACGTAACCGAATACGAAATCGGGAACCTGAGTGGAGCTCCAGGGACGCTCGTGCTCGGCGGAGATCCAGAAATCCTCGCCCTCGGTAGCAGCGTTAGCTCCTGCCTTGTCTACACGGGTCTGAACGGCGTCACCGTTCCAGGTATTGTACGTAGCGTTCTTCTGAGCGTGGCCATCGGGATCGTTTACCTTAACGCCGATGTAGAAGTAGTTATCGCTCCAACGGAACCAAACGTCATACTCAAAAGAGTTGTAATCGTTACGGTCGCCCGTTCTCCAGTAAAGGAAACGGTTGTAAGGAGAGGTGTCATCCTTGGTAGCACAGTCGGAAGCCTCTACCGTTATGGAAGAAGCGCCCCACTCGGCATTGGAAATGAAACCGTCGATAGTGGGCTGATGTCCGGGCTCGAAATAGAAGGCATCAACGTAGTCGATGTCCTCAGCGGAAGCCAGGGCGGATGCGGGGATCACAAAAAGGAATGCGGAAAGCACCATTGAGATCACCAGCACGAGAGATAATGCTTTTTTCATGTTTTTCCTCCGGAAGATTTTTTGCTACATTAATAATACTCCCGTCGCCCCGATTTGTCAAGTCTGTTTGAGAAAAAAGACCGCCGTACAAAGCGGCGTTCTTTTCATTTGCATTTTTCGGAAGCTTATGCAAGCTCAACCTCAGCGCCTGCCTCGGTGAGTTTAGCCTTGATAGCCTCAGCGTCTTCCTTGGAAGCGCCTTCCTTAACCTTGCAGGGAGCGCCTTCAACCATGTCCTTAGCCTCTTTCAGGCCCAGACCGGTGATCTCACGAACGACCTTGATAACGTCAAGCTTCTTTGCGCCGAAGCTCTTCATTACTACGTCAAATTCGGTCTTCTCTTCAGCTGCTGCTGCAGGAGCTGCGCCGCCTGCTACTGCTACTGCTACGGGAGCTGCGGATACGCCGAACTCCTCTTCGATAGCCTTAACCAGGTCAGCAAGTTCAAGAATAGTAAGAGCCTTGATCTCATCAAGGATAGCAGTTGTCTTTTCGGATGCCATTTTAATTTCCTCCAATTAAATGATGTAATTTTTTTGATTTTGTTTTTTTGCCGTACTATACGGCGGGTGCCGTCCGATTACTCGGCAGCGGGTGCTTCCTCTGCGGGAGCTGCTTCTTCAGCGGGTGCCTCTGCGGGTGCCTCTTCAGCTGCGGGTGCGGATTCGCCGCCCTTGTCGATAACAGCCTGAAGTGCAACAGCCAGACCCTGGATGGGTCCCTGCAGGGAACCGAGCATTCTTGCGATGAGCACTTCCTTTGCGGGAATGTTCGCAAGCTCCTTGATGGTGTCAACGGTAACGACGGAACCTTCAAGGAATCCTCCGCGAAGCTCGAAGGACTCGATCTTTTCAGCGTATTCCTTCAGGATCTTTGCGGGTGCAACGGGATCGTCATAGCTGAGGGCGATGGCGTTCATGCCGGTGAGCTCGGACTTGAGATCGCCGAAGCCTGCCTCGTCTGCCGCACGACCGATGAGAGAGTTCTTGAGAACCGTGTACTCAACGCCTGCCTTACGAAGCTCTGCACGAAGCTTTGTATCATCCTCAACGGTGATACCCTGATACTTAACCAGAACACCGGAAGCGGCACGGTTCATCTTTTCGGTGAGAGCGGCAACTGCGGCTTTCTTCTGTTCAAGAATCTTTTCACTGGGCATTGTAAATACCTCCTTATAAAATCTGTTCACTCAGGAGATAAAAAAACCGCTTTTTCCAAAGAAAAAGACGGTGATAACTCATTTATCTGTCTCCTCGGCAGGAAAGCTTTCACTTTTACCGAAACCTGCTGTCTTTGGTGAACATCGGGATTATATCACACCCTCTTCAAAATGTCAAGCCCTTTTCGGAAATTTTTTCGTTGACAGAAAATTGTGCCTCGTGTATAATTAAATCACCAAAGAAAGGCCCGGTATTTCATATGCTCAACGATCTTCTGAAAAAAAGCAGGAGCATCCGCTCCTTCGTGCCCGGGGAAAAGGTCCCGGACGAGATTTTGATAAAAATGATAGAAGCGACCAGGCTCTGCCCCTCCTCCGCAAACCTGCAGGCGCTGAAATTCCGTCCCGTGAACGAGCAGAGCGAGTGTGAAAAGATGTTTGCCGCCATCAAATGGGCGGGATATCTGCCCGAGGGCACGGTCCCCCCGAAGGGACACGGGAGCACCTCGTACATGGTGATATGCCTTGACAAAAGCATCGCCTCAAACGTGGCGTCCTTCAACAAGGACACGGGCATCTGCGCCCAGACGATGATGCTTTGCGCCGCGGAAGAGGGATACGGCGGATGCATGATCGGCTCTTTTGACAGAGAAGCGGTGACAGAAGCGCTTTCCCTGCCGGAGTGCATGGAGATCACTCTGGTGCTGGCGCTGGGCGTGCCTGACGAGGAGCCCGTCATCGTGGACAGCACGGGCGACGTGAAATATTACAGAGAAAACGGCACCCAGTTCGTGCCCAAGAGAACACTTGAGGAAATAATCATAAAATGATCCCTTCGAAAGACGAATTCATAAATAAGCTCACTGCCCTGCTTTCGGACGCGGGGCTGGAAAGATACGCTCCGTCGGGAGAGCGTCTTTTCACCATTGCGTCAAGGCTTGACGAGTTCGGCAGGAAATTCAATCTCACCGCCATAACCGATCCGGACGAGGTGATGAAAAAGCATCTTATCGACAGTCTGTTTTCCGCCGATGCCATGGAAAAACTGGGGGTCTCATCGGTCATTGATATCGGCTCCGGTGCGGGATTCCCGTCCCTGCCCGCGGCGGCGGCACTCCCCGGAGTGTCGGTGACCGCTCTTGACAGCACGGCGAAAAAGGTGAACTACATGACGGAGACCGCGGCGTGTGCGGGTATCGGCAATTTTTCCGCCGTCACAGCCCGCGCGGAGGAATACGTCTCTTCCCGCCGCGAAAGCTTTGACTGCGCCACAGCCCGCGCGGTGGCAGCGCTCCCCGTGCTCTGCGAGCTTTGTCTGCCGTACGTCCGTGTCGGCGGGTATTTCATCGCCATGAAGGGCGCCGCCGCAAAGGAAGAGGCGGATGCCGCAAAAAGCGCCGCCGCAAAGCTGGGCGCCGCCCCCGCCGAAATACGGGAATATTCGCTTCCCTCCATGGAGGATAAGAGATTTCTCATCATTTACCGAAAAATTTCTCCGACTCCCAAAGAATTTCCCCGTAATTTTTCTCAAATATCCAAAAAGCCGCTTTGATATAAAGCGGCTTTTATTTTCCGATAAAAATACAGATAATAGTCTGTGCATTTGTTCCCGTTCTCACGTTATTTCCGTGGTAATATGGCCTCACCAAAGGAAAGGAAAGGCAAAATGACAGGAACATTATTTTCAAAAAGCAAAGCAAAAAAAGAGATCTGGGACACCCGCGTTTTCGAGAACGCCGCCATGCCCGAAGAATCTGACAACCCGAGAGTCAGGATGATATTCATGCTCTCCCCATCGGAGATCACCCCGAATCCCTCTCAGCCGAGACGTTTTTTCACCGACGACGCGATAATGAGGCTGGCGGACAGCATCCGCCTCCACGGGATAATCCAGCCCCTTGCGGTGCGCCGCCCCGAAAACGGCGGGGGATACGAGCTGGTGGCGGGGGAGCGGAGGCTCCGTGCCGCAAAACGGCTGGGGCTTACCGAGGTGCCCTGCGTTCTGGTGGATGCCGACAGCGAGGAATCCGCCCACATGGCGATAGTCGAAAACATACAGAGGGAAAATCTCAACATGTTCGAGCAGGCGGAGGCCATATGCACTCTCATGCAGGTCCATTGTCTGACGCAGGAAAAAATAGCGGAGCAGCTTTCCTGCTCCCAGTCTTACGTTGCCAACAAGCTGAGGCTCCTGAAGATACCCGATGAGGACAAGGCGGAGATACTGGCGGCATCCCTTACGGAGAGGCACGTCCGCGCCCTGCTCCGCATCAAGGATGCGGACCGCCGCCGCTGTGCCATGCACACCGTGATACGGCGGGAAATGAACGTTGCCGCCGCCGAGGAATACGTGGATTCCCTGCTGACACAGCATCAGATGCCCCCCGCGGAAAAAGAAAAAACGTCCCGCATACTGGTGCGGGACGTGCGTATTCTTTATAACACCATAGACCGTGCGGTGGAAGCCTTCCGCCTTTCCGGACTTGACGTGGAGACCGAAAGACTTGAACGGACAAAAGACGTCCGCATAGTCATTACAGTTCCCAAGGGTTGATCCTGCCCAGGATCACGCTGATAAGCAGGTTTCCGTCGTAAGCGTTGACCTTGCCGTCTCCGTTAAGATCGGCGGCAAAGAATTCGTCCGCCGTCGGCTCGGTAACTCCAAGTATTATCTTTTTGATAACGGCTCTGTCCGTCACGTTTATCTTGCCGTCGTTATTGATATCCGCCTTGTTCCATCTGGGGGTGACCAGGGTGGGCTCGATATTTTTCAGAGGATCGTTGCCCGTGCGCACCGTGATGGCATCCCACTTTTCACGGGTGCCCGTGTAGCGCACCTCAGAGAGAGCCTTGCATCCGCTGAAGGCGCTGGTGGACACGGTGGTGACGGAATCGCTGATGTAAACGGACTTCAGCGATGTGCAGTTTCTGAACGCATAGGTGGGAACGGACTTGAGCCCGCTTCCCAATTCCGCCCTCTCGAGGGCGGTATCGCCGTCAAAGGTGCCCATGTTTCCCAGGGACGTGACGCTGTCGGGAACGTTTACGTACGTCATCGCCGTGCATCCCTTGAAGCAGTAATCGCCCACGGTCTTCAAATATCCGGGCAGATCGAGGCCCGTGATGCAGGCGCAGCCGTAAAACGCTCTGGCGCCTATTCTGTCAAGGGTTTCGGGGAATGACACCTTGGTAAAGGTGAGCATGTTTTCAAAAGCGTAATCGGCGATGCAAACGGTGCCCCGCCTGACCACAACGGTCTCCGGGAGATCGAGCTCGATCGCCGCCAGAAGATATCCGTCCTCGTAAAGAACGCCTTTTTCCCAGCGGGCATGGTCGTTATAGAGCCCGGTATTTATGAAAGCATCCTTTCCGATGCTCTTTATGCCGGAGTGAAGGTCAAGCTCGGTAAGGGATCTGCACCCGGAAAACGCTCTTTCCCCGATGGAGGTGACGGTGGCCGGCACCGTGAAGGAAACGAGCGAGGTGCATCCCTTGAACGCATACGTGGGTATCGTCTTTATCGCCGAGGGGAACTGCGCTCCGCTGAGGTTGACGCAGTCGGCAAAGGCGCAGGTGCCCAGGGAGGTGACGCCGGAGGGAACGGTGAACACGCCCTCGGCGGCGCAGGGACATTTTTTCAGAGTTTTCCCCGCTTTATCGTAAAGCGCGCCGTCCTTCGACATATATACGGGGTTTTCCCCGTCAACACCGATGTTCTCCAGAGTGGTGCATCCGTTGAAGGCATAATCGTCAATGGCGGTCATCCCCGCGCCGACGGTTACGGAGACCACGCCGCTCCCGCTGAACGCGTTCGCGAACAGCGTTTTCACCGGGAATCCCTCCGCCTCGTCGGGGATATATACGTCGGCATCGTTGCCGACGTATTTTATTACGGTAACGGTGCCGTCATCCTCGACCTCATATTCGAAATCGGAAATGAGGGTGTGGGGGGAATCGCTCCATGCGGCATACAGGGTGATATCGCCGTCGCTCCTGTACGGGAACGAAACAGGCTCGCCCGAGAGAGCTTTGTTATCGTACCAGCCCGCGAAATATTTCCCCTCCTTCTGTGTGCGGGGGGATTTCGCAAGAAACGCCGTGTCCTCGCTTTCCACAGGGCTTCCGCCGTTGGTCTCAAAGGAATATCTGACGATATAAAGAGGCTCCACGGACGTGACCTTGTAGCCGTACAGATTCACGCCCTCGGCATCGGTGGTCATGCAGATATACACCGCCAGGCCGGGAACGAGCAGGGATTTGCCCGCAAGCTGGCTGCCGGTATAATCTCCGATGAGATAATTGCCGGAGCCGAAAACGCTGATAACGTCAAAGCCGGTGCTGTCGTCCACCATGGTCTCGGGAGAAAAAGTCACTCTCAAAGCTCCCACACGGTCCTTGTCCGCTCCGTCGTAAACGTAGCTGGTGACCGCCTCATCCATTTCGTCCTCATAGGGATGCTTGGACTCGGGCAGCTTTGCCGCCGCCCCTGCGGGAATGACGGCTGACGATATAAGTATACCAAGGCATAAAAGCAAAGACAGTATTCTGAATTCTCTTTTCATTGCCTGAACCTTTCGGATTTTTATTTTCCTCATTATATCACATTCCCCCTCTGATTGCAACCGATAGAATTAAATTACAAAATGAGGCAAAGACCTTGACAGGCAGGTGCGGGCGAATTTATAATGAAGACAAGTAATCAACCGAAGGAAGGTGCCCACTATGGCAAAACTGAAAATCGCCGTGATCGGCTGCGGCAACATTGCTACCGCCGCACATATCCCCTCGTACATGAAGCTCTCCGACCGTTGTGAGATCAAGTATTTCTGCGACATCAAAACAGAGCGCGCCGAAAAGGCCGTCCGGGACAACGGCTGCGGAATTGCGATCGAGGACTATCACATAGCGCTGAACGATCCCGAGATCGACGGCGTTTCCGTGTGTGTTCCCAACATTTCCCACAAGCAGATCTCCATAGATGCGCTGAACGCAGGCAAGCACGTTCTCTGTGAAAAGCCTGCCGCAAGAGTATATTCCGAGGCGCTCGAGATGCAGGAGGCACAGCACCGCACCGGCAAAACGCTGAACATCGGTGTGGTCACCCGTTTCCACAAGGCTGTTGAATCCGTCCGCGCAAAGATCGCCGCAGGCGAGCTGGGCGAGGTCTACCACGTTTACGCCGCATTCCGCGAATACCGTTCCATCCCCGGCATCGGCGGTCCTTTCACCACCAAGGATCTTTCCGGCGGCGGCACGCTTATCGACTGGGGCGTACACCGTATCGACCAGATCCTTTACATGACCGGCGATCCCGATCCCGTTTCCGTTTCGGCGGCTACCTTCTGCAAGCTGGGACGTGATATCCCGAACTACGAATACAAGAGCATGTGGAGCTCCGCCACCGCAGACATGAACGGCACTTACGACGTTGACGATTCCGTGACCGCTCTGGTTCGCACCACGGGCCCCGTCATCACCCTCAACGGCGCATGGGCGCAGAACATTGACGAGCCCGAGCAGTACGTTGATTTCATGGGAACGAAGGCAGGCATCCGTCTTTCATACTGCGGCGGATACAGGCTATATTCCGTAAAGAACGGTGAGTTCGTCAAGGAATTCCACGACGTTCCCGGCGACGATATGTTCAAGAGCGAGATCGCAGATTTTCTTGACTGCATCGAAACGGGCAGAAGCTCCCGCGCGCACATTGACAACGCGGTGAGAACTTCTCTCATCATGCAGGGCGCGTACGACTCCTCCGATCAAAAGAAAGAGATCGTATTTTAATTGTAAATATTTAAAAGCAGGGCTCCTAAAGGGGCGCTCACTTAGGGAGAGAGGCGCCGCTGATTGTTCGTTCTGAATACCGTCGCCCTACAAAAGTACGGCAGGTGTTCAGAGCGGACAAAGGAAAGATATAATAAAATGACCGAAACGAAAGTTTCGGTCATTTTTTCATTAGTTATTCGTGAAATCTTCGCCGTTCTTGGATTTTAATGTTTGTTTTTCTTTCCGGTCAGCGGTGAAAAAATCCCTAAGTGGAGC
>JAZUGU010000125.1:0-3184 GCA_045641325.1 Candidatus Avispirillum sp. | reverse complement strand
GGGCATCTCGGCGAGGGCGGGAAGACCGCGCACCGCCTTTTCCGTTTCGATCTCGATAAAGGGAAGAGCCCTCAGAAACAGGGCATCGAACATGTTTTTCAAAAAAGGCGCGGGAACAAAGCTTTCAAAGGTCTTTCCGTCGCCGCCGTTTTTCGTTCTGAAAACGATGCGCAGAAAAACTCCGTCAGCATCCTTTTCACAGCACAGCATATGGGCGAGTATCACGGATTCCGCCATGGCGCAGGGGTCTGCGGCAGGGCGTGTTCTCGACGTGATCCTGCCTTTTTCAAAGGACTTTTCCAGATACCACGCAGTACCCGAATGCTCAATTGCATCGGCACTTCCGGTGATGCAGAACTGCACACCGCCCTCGTCTACCGTATAACGGAGGTCGGCACCGGCGGAAGCTTCCGATGAAAGGCTCCTGTCCGTTTCCGAAAACACCGGCTTTGAGGGATTTCTTCTCGTCCTTGCAAAGCCCGCAAGATAGGAAGCAGGTGCGATAATGATATTCTGTTCACGGTCAACGGTGATATTCATACCGCACCTCCTTTTTTATTTGCTTCTTACGTAATCCTCACAGCTTCTCATGGCGAGAAGCGTTTTTTCAAGGAGCGTGTCCAGCTCCCAGCCCAGCCTCTCGGCGCCCTGCGTTATTACGTCGCGGGAACAGCCTGCGGCGAATTTCTTGTCCTTGAATTTCTTTTTAAGGCTTGAAAGCTCCATATCCTGTGTGCTTTTCGAGGGGCGCATCCGCGCCGCCGCACCGATGAGACCTGTCAGCTCGTCCGCGGCGAAAAGCACTTTTTCCATCTCGTGCACGGGCTCAACGTCGGAGCAAAGCCCGTATCCGTGGGAGCATACCGCGTGGATAAGCTCGTCAGAAGTTCCCGCGAGCAGCTCGGGCGCTTTCTTGCAGTGCTCGTCGGGGTAGAGCTCGTAGTCGATGTCGTGCAGGAGTCCCGCCATCGCCCAGAAATCGGCATCGTCGGAGAATCCCAGATCGCCGGCAAACCACCTCATCACACCCTCAACGGTGTAAGCGTGTTCAAGGTGGAACGGCTCCTTGTTGTACTTTTTCAGAAGCGCTTCGGCCTCTTCATAAGTGATATTCGTTTTCATTTTATGCACATTCCTTTCTTAGCATTTGTGCCGGCTTCTTTGAATTTGCCGCCAATGGGCGGCAAAAGGCGCAAATGGGGTTTGAAAACAGCAGACTTCCGGTCGGGGTATGCTTTGTTTTCAAACTTTTATCCTTTCAAGCAGTTTTCCCACACTCATGTGGTAAACGTAATTTGCGGAAGAGTCAAACGGGGTGGGATCGCGGTTTATGAGCACCAGTTTGTTTCCCCTGTAATAGCGGACGAATCCGGCGGCAGGGTAAACCGTGAGAGAGGTTCCGGCTATGATGAGCATATCGGCCTTTGATATCTCCTCAAGCGCTTTTCCGCAGACCCGGTCGTCCAGCATTTCCTCGTAAAGCACCACGTCGGGCTTCAGTATCCCGCCGCATTCACAGCGGGGAACGGTCATTTTCGAGAGAAGACATTCCATGCCGTATTTTCTGCGGCACGTCATGCAGTGATAGGAGCTTACCGTTCCGTGAAGCTCAAGGAGATTTTTCGTGCCCGCGTCACGGTGCAGGGTGTCGATGTTCTGCGTCACCACGGCGGAGAGCTTTCCCGCCGCTTCAAGCTCCGCCAGCTTTTTGTGTGCCGCGTTGGGCAGAACTCCTTCGGGCAGCATCTTGTCACGGTAGAAACGGTAAAATTCCTCCGTGTGCTCAACGAAATAGGTGTGGCTCAGTATCTCTTCGGGGGGCACGTCGTATTTCTGATTGTACAGCCCGTCCACAGACCTGAAATCGGGGATGCCGCTTTCGGTGGACACTCCCGCTCCTCCGAAAAACACGATCCTTTCCGATGAGTCTATAAGTTCCTGCAATTCCTTTGCGGCGAGATCTATATCCATAACGGTTTTCCTTTCGGATTTATACACCTCAATATTAACATAAAACAATGAAAAAATCCACAAAAAAGTTGAATATTAATTTTCCCTGTGATATTATATAGTTGATTAAATATGCGGAGGCAGATATGACTGTTATCGAAAAACTCATATTGCCCGGAGATTACAAACCGGGTGAACATACGGATGCAGATTCGAGAAGATGCGAATTTGACATCAAAAACGAACAGATCTTCTACGGCGGAGAAAGGCCCGATATCGTTTTCGCGGGCGATTCCATCACCCACTTCATGGAGGAAAACCGCCTTTTCAACAAATACGGATTCGTGGTCAACCGCGGTATCGGCGGCGACCAGGCACACATCATGGCGTGGCGCTTCACCGCCGACGTGACCCAGCTCCGTCCCAGACTGTGCATCATGCTTGTGGGCGTTAATAACATGTGGGTAATGGAAGACCATATCGATCCCGCCACCGGCGACTACGAGGAAAGCGAAAAGCTCCGCGTCATGAAAGAAATAGAGGAAGCTTTCCGCAAAATGCTCGACGAGGCAAAGGAAAACAACTTCGATATGTGGATATGCTCCGAGCTGCCCCAGGCTTCCAATATCGGCAATGCAAATCTGCGCAATCCCTTTATCGCCCGCGTCAACGAAATGCTGAAAGCCCTTGCCGCGGAATACAATACGAAATATATCGACTACCATTCAGCCCTTGTCAAGGAGGACGGTGTCACCATGCGTGATAACATCTCCCGCGAGGGGATCCATCCCAACCATATCTCGTACAAGCTGATGTACGGCGTTATAAAGCCCGAGCTTGACGAATACTTCGGTATAAAGGAGTAAACATGAAAAGAATTATTTCGATCATTCTTGTCGCCGCAATGCTCTCCGGCATGCTCTCCGTTGCCGCACTTGCCGGCAATCTTGAGCTTACCCAGACCTTCAAAAACGACGAGAGCTTCCGCCTGGGCGACGTGGATGACAGCGGCGCTGTCAACGCCCTTGACTCATATCTCATCAAGTCCTACGTGTCAAAGCTTTCCGGAACACCGGAGCTGAACGGGCAGGCGGCGGATATGTGCGCTGATACCAAGGTCAACGCCCGCGATAACCTGTATCTCAAGGCAGTCCTTTCCGGAAATGCGAAGATGTCCGATTTCGAGAACGGCAAGCAGGTATATTCGTTCACGGTAGGCGGAGTTGACATCTCC
>JAZUGU010000124.1:0-11656 GCA_045641325.1 Candidatus Avispirillum sp. | reverse complement strand
GCAGAGATCGTCGAAAAGAGCCGAGCACTCTTCGCGTGTCTTCAGCTCAAGGATACTTTCGAAGAGATATTCCATTTTTGGGTCCTGCATTGTATCCTTCATTTTCTACTCCAGAATAAGTGATGTTATATCTTCGGGGGATGCTCCCGATATATAATCCGAAACGCCAGAGAGCTTATCTGTTAGCTCGCCCGCCTCAAGCTTTGCGCCGCAAAGCTTTTCGGATAGCGTCTCTATGTCGGCAACGCCGAAAAAGTCGCCGCCGATATGTATTTTTTCAATTAACCCGTGCACGGCGTCAAAGGATATTTCCACCGTGCCGAAGGGAAATCTTTTTGTGTTTTTCACGGAATACCCGGGGGAGGAGCCGTAGTTCCACTCCCACAGGGCGAATTTTTCATCCCTCAGTTTTCCGATCTGCGCTTTTTCCTCTTCGGTGAAATCCCTGTGGGCTGTGCCGAAACGCTTTTCGGCATATTCCGTCAGCTCCGCGGCAAAGCCGAGGGGAGTATCGGGGCCGTGATACCCCTCAATATCACGGATGTTCCTCACCCGTGAGGGTACGCTCTTGATGCCCTTGGAGCGGAGCTTGTCGCCGTTTACACGGAGAGCGCCCGCCATATCGGAGATATCAGCGGAGAAAAGGAGCGTTCCGTGGTGGAGGAGCCTTTTTCTGCCGTCCTTTGTATCGTAAACGCACTGTGCGTTGCCGGAGATCTTGAAGCCCTCCGCCGTCAGATCGTTTCTGCCGTTCAGCCCGGCGCTCACGCCGAACTCCGAGAGCGCATCGCAGATGGGAGTGGTGAATCTGGCGAAATCTATGCCGCCCTCGCCTGCATTTGTGATGAAGGTGTAGTTGATGTTTCCCTCATCGTGAAAAACGGCGCCGCCGCCGGTGAGGCGACGGACGACCTTGATGTTATTGTTTTCGGTGAAATTGATATCCACCTCGCCGAAGGCGTTCTGGTTCTTGCCGATGATAACGGAGCGGGCGTTCCGCCATATCATGAAAACGTCGTCCTCTCCCTCAAGGAGAAACTGCTCGGAGGCAAGATTGAAATACGGATCGAGACCGGGATTGAATATAAGTATCATGTCAGCCCGCGCTTTCCGTACAGAGAGTTTTGTAAACGTTGATCGCGTCGAACACGGGAGAGTATTCGCCGGAGGCATACGCCGTGACCAGCAGATATTCGGGCTTGACAAAGGGCGCCATGTCCTCCGTACAACGTGCGGCGAATGTGGCGAGGCAGTTCAGCCCCTCATTGGTAAATCCGGTCTTTCCGCCCTGCACGAAGATCTCGCCCGCCTCGTCTCCCGCCATGCGGGAAAAGAGAGTGCTTGTGAGCTCAATGCCCTCGGGATGCTCCGTTGTAGGTGCGGTGGTGTATTTATAGGTGCTCAGCACCTCCCGCATGAAGGGATCGGAAATGGCATATTCCAGTATTATCGCCATTTCGTGGCAGGTGCTGTAATGGTTGTTGTCGTGCAGACCGCTGACGGTGACGAAATGGGTGTTTTTCAGCCCCAGCTCCTTCACTTTCGCGTTCATCAGCTTAACGAAATCCTTTTCGCTGCCGGCGATGGCGCAGGCAAGGCCCACGGTGGCATCCGCGCCGGAGGGCAGGATACAGCCGTAAAGCATGTCACGGATGCAGACGGTCTCTCCCGCGGCAAAGCCCGCTTCTGAGGCGTTCTGCGCATAGAGGGGATCGAGCAGCTCTGCGTTGAACGTGAAGGTATCGTCAAGGCTCTCTGCGTTTTCATACGCCACGATGAGAGTCATTATTTTTGTCATGGATGCGGGGAATATCTTGTCCTCGCCGTTCTTGGAGGCGATAACGGTGTTGTCTGACAGGTCGATGAGGATACCGTATCCGCTGTCGATGTTCAGCGTTTTCGTTTTATCCGTATATTCCGCAAATGCGGGGGAGACCTCGTCACCGCCGCTCTTTTCGCCGGAGGTCTCACCGTTTAAGATGATATTGTTCTTTTCGCGGTCCTTTCCGGAGTCACCGCTCTCCTTTTTCGAGCAGGACTGAATGCCGAGAATGAGGAGAAATACCACGATGAGCCCGATGAGGATCATGGCGAGAATATTGTTTCTCGAGGAGACCGGGGACTTTTTCTGCGGTGCGGGGGAGCTGCGGACGGGCCGCGGACGGTTCGCATTCTGCGGGTTCTGCGGCGGCTGTGTTCTCTGCATTTCGGCACGGCGCTGCTGCATGGCGCGGCGCTGTTCTTCCGTCATGGGCGGGATGTTTCTGCCGGGCTCTCTGCCGTAATTCTGACCGTTCATCGTGCCCCTCCTTTCAGTTTGCTTCTTCTATTTTACAACAAAACCCCCTCATAGTCAACCGTTTTGAAAAAAGGTATTCTCCAAAAAGCGATTTCGTGTTGAAATCGGCGGCGGGAAGTTGTAGAATAATGTCATAAGGAAGTGATATTTTGAAAAAGCTCATGTGCGTGATCCTTGCCGTTCTGATGACGGCGGGGCTTTGCGGATGCGTGAAAAACACAGACCGGGAAAAGGAAACGACCGCAGAAAAGACGGAGACCGTTCCCGTTACCACCGGAGATGTCACCACGGAAAAGGTGACCACCGAAGAGGTAACAACGGAAGAGGTGACTACGGAAGAAACGACTGAGGCACCTGAAACTCTGCCGCCGGAAACCGAGTCTCCCGAAACAGATCCCCCGGCACCGCCTCCGGTAGTGCCCACGGAGCCTGCGGTAATTAACGGCTCGCTGTTCATCGGAGATTCCCGCACGGTGGGACTTGAATATTATGCCGATATCGGCGGAGCGGACTTTTTCGCATCCACCGGAATGAACGTGATGCGTGTGCTCACGGACGTGCTTTTCGTGGAAAGCTTCGGGGATACCACCCTTGACGGCCTGCTGAAAGCCCGCAGCTACGAGAAGATATACGTTATGCTCGGCATCAACGAGATAGGCTACGACCACGGCTTCGTGGAGAGAAAATTCGGTGAGGTGCTGGATGCGATCCGCGCCGCACAGCCCGATGCCGTCATCTATATCGAGGCAAACCTGAGGATAGTGAGATCCCGCTCCGATACCGATCCCATATACAACAACACACAGATGAACGATCTCAATTCAAGAATGGCATCCTTTGCCGACGGCGACAGGATACGCTATATCGACGTGAATCCCCTGTACGACGACGGCGCGGGAAATCTTGATTACAGATATACTTTCGACGATTTTCATCTGCAGAGCCAGTATTATCCCCAGTGGGGAGCATGGCTTGCAGAGGTCAGCTGAGGTGAATCATGGATAAAAGAAAATCTATGCTGTACGGGGACAATCCCGTATATCCCACAGAGCTTTCCGAACAGCTGAAGGCTCTTGAAACCGACGAACAGATGACGGAATTCCGTCTCGCAAGAGAAGAAAGAAAGGACGATCCTTACCGTCCCGATTATCATATGGTACGCCCGGACGGACATCTGAACGATCCCAACGGTCTGTGCTTCTGGGAGGGGAGATGGCATCTTTTCTACCAGGCGAACGACGAGAGAATTCATTGGGGGCACGCCGTCAGCGATGATCTTCTGTTCTGGCGGGATCTGCCCTTTGCCATATATCCGAGAAAAGAGCATCATTGCTTTTCCGGCGGCACCTGCGTTGACGAGGAGAACCACCGTGTCATTGCCGCATACTACGGCTACACGGGCTACGACAAGAACGGCTGGAAGTGCGGCACCGTTATCGCCACCTCCTCCGATCCCCTGCTTCTCAACTGGACGAAGGTGAACGGCGGCGAGCCCGTTATCCCCGATGCGGATGCGCCCTGCTGGACGCCCGAGGGGCAGAAGCCCTTCGAGGGGCAGAAGCCCTATCAGGTCTTTGATTCCTGCATCTGGAAAGAGGACGGGGTGTATTATATCCTCACGGCGGGATATAAGAGAAACGAAAAAACGGACAGATATTTCCGTGAGATGTTCCTTTTCAAATGTGAAAACGATGACCTTAAAAACTGGGAATTTATAAAGCCCTTTATGGAAAATGACACCTTCCATGCCGCGGGCGATGACGGCGCCTGCCCGTATTTCACCAAAATGGGGGATAAATATCTTCTTTCCCATTTCAGCCACAGAGCCATGCCCAAATACCTGCTCGGAGAATACGATAAGGATGCCCACGTGTTCACACCGCAGAACGGCGGAAACTACATATCCGGATATGGTATGCTGGTGGCACCCTGCGTCTGGGGAGCGGGTGACGGCGAGGCCGTCGCCGTGTTCAATACCACGGAGCAGAAACCTGCCTCGGGCGGCTGGAGCGGCACTCTGACTCTGCCACGCAGGCTGAGGATCGGCGGCTTCTGGAGCGATGAGCTTTATGCTTCGCCCGCCGTGGACCTGTCTCCCCTCTATAAAAACACCGTGTCCCTTGAGGATATCGGATTGAAAAAAGGAGAGGAATACGTCCTCCCCGGCGTCAGCGGCAACGTGTTCGAGATGACTCTCACCGTACCCGCCGATAAAGTGCCCGGCAGACTGGATATTGAAGTTTTCCGTTCCCCGGGAGGCGAGGAAAAGACCGTTATTTCATTCGTGAAATGCGCGGGCGGCGGATATTCCATATTCCCCCACACGTGGGACAGCATCGTGATGATAGACACGTCACATTCCTCGGAAAACCTTGACGTGCGCCGTCTTCCCCCGGACGTGGAACAGGTGGTGAAGGAAAACACGGAGGATCTGAAAATGCAGATCTTCGGTGACAAGAGCTCCCTTGAGGTCTTCGTCAACGACCGCACCGTGGCGTTCGCCAGAGTGTATCCGACGAGAGCCGACAGCCGTACGGTGTCCGTATCCTGCACCGGCGGCGACTGCCTTATCTCAAAGCTTGAATTCCATCAGGTGGGAAGCATTTGGGAAACTGACAAATAAAAAAAGCCCTTTACGGGGCTTCACTTAGGGATTTTTTCACCACTGACCGGAAAGAAGAAATACTCTATTAGGTCACGAATGGTGGGAGATTTTTCGAATATCTAATGAAAAAATGACCGAAACGAGAGTTTCGGTCATTTTATTATATCTTTCCTTTGTCCGTTCTGAACACCTGCCGTACTTTTGTACGGCGACGGTATTCAGAACGAACAATCAGCGGCGTCTCTCTCCCTAAGCGAGCGCCCCTTTCACGGGGCTTTTTTCTTTACAGAGAATATTTTTCCTTGAAACTGTCGTAGTAGGTGTTGAATTCGCTGCCTTCGCCTTCCTTGATGCTCCGCAGATATTCGTGCACGTCCATCACGTTGTGCTCCATCTCCAGAACGCAGGCGGCGATGTTCGAGCAATGGTCGGAAACTCTTTCGAAATTCGTGAGAAGATCGGTGAGGATAAAGCCCAGCTCCATGGTGCATTCGCCCCTCTGCATGCGGGCGATGTGTCTGCTTTTTATCTTGTCGCACAGATGATCCACTACCTGTTCGAGAGGCTCTACCTTGACCGCCGTCTCAAGATCGCCCAGCATGAACGAATCCAGCGTCATTACCAGTATCTCGTTCACGGCATCCGTCAGATGGGAAAGATCTTCCATGGCTTCGCCGGAAAGGGATATCTTTTTCTCCCTCATTTCGTCGACCGATTCGCAGATGTTTTTCGCGTGGTCGGATATGCGCTCGAAATCTCCGATAAGGTGTAAAAGCTTCGTTGCCTCCTCGGAGTCCTTTTCGGTCATGTTCATGGCGGAGAGCTTCACGAGATACGTGCCTATGCCGTCCTCGTAGGTATCCACCTTTGCTTCCGCCTCGAAGACGGACTCTTCGATCTTTTCGTCATAATTCCGCAGCAGCCCCACGGAATCTATGAACGATGCCACGGACATTTCCGCCATTGCGGACGTTACCGTACGGCAGGCGTTGATGGCAACGGTGGGCGTTTTCATGAGACGCTCGTCCAGAAGCGCCGTGTGCTCCTCTTCGCCGGGACGGTCACGGATGATAAGACGGGAAAGGGATTCGAACTGCCCGGAGAAGGGCATGAGGACGAGAGCCAGCGTTTTGAAGCCGGTATTCACCAGAGCGATACCCACGGGGCCCGCCGCCCTGTCAACTATATCAAGAGGGAACAGCCTCGTTCCGAGCCAGAACAGAGGTAGGAAAATGAGCGTTGCGATAACGTTGAAGGAAAGATGGATGACCGCCGCACGGCGCGCGTTTTTCGAGGTGCCCACGGAGGATATCATTGCGGAAACGCAGGTGCCGATGTTCTGTCCCATAACGATGGGGATCGCCGCCATATAGGTAATGCCGCCCGATGAGGACAGCGCCTGAAGGATACCGATGGATGCGGAGGAGGACTGGACCACCGCCGTGAAGAATACGCCCACCAGCACGCCGAGAACGGGGTTTGTGAACAGAGTCAGTATTTTTATGAACTGCGGATCTCCGCGCAGCCCCACAACGGAGCCGGACATCATTTCCATGCCGAACATGAGCGTTGCAAAGCCCAGAAGCACCATGCCCACGTCACGCCGTTTTGCGTTTTTCTGGAAGATGAGCAGGATAACGCCTGCCATTGCAAGCACGGGGACGAAGGTGGAGGGCTTGATTATCTGAAGCCACAGGGTGTCGCCGGATACTCCGGTGAGAGACAGAAGCCACGGGGTGATGGTGGCTCCGAGGTTTGCGCCGATGATAACGCCGATAGACTGTCTCAGCGTCATAATGCCGGAGTTTACAAATCCGACCACCATGACCGTGGTGGCGGAGGATGACTGCATGACGACGGTCGTGCCCACGCCGAGGAGAAAACCGCGGAAGGTGTTTTTCGTCATGCTCTGAAGAATCGTTTTCAGCCGTGAGCCCGCGCTTTTCTGAAGAGAGGTGCCCATCACGTTCATGCCGAACAGGAAAAGGGCAAGACCACCCATAAGGCTCATGATTTCCTGAAGACCCATAAGTACTCCTTTTATATAAACAATAAATGATCCAACTTACTCCATTATAAACCTACAGCATTTTGCCGCTTTTGTCAAGAATTATTACGTACAAATAAAAAATGTAATCGAATAGCCAAATAAATGCGCCCGCATCATTACAGATTATTTCCCGATAAAAGAAAACCTTGTGCGATAAGGGAATGCGACCTCATCCACGGACGCGGTGAGGTAGAATATCCGCACAGACGGAAAAACAAAGGAAAGAAAGAATCGGGAAAAATGAAAAACAATATTGCAAAGGATACTTTAAGAGAACTGAAAACGAAAGGGGATACGGTGCTGTCCTCTCTCCGGAATAAAAGCACGGAGATGTATAAGAAAGGGTCAGTTCCCCTGGCGCTGTTCGTTTTCGCGGCGGTGTCGGGCGCCGTTCCCTGCACGGACGGGGTGTATCCCTTCGGCGTGTCGCTTCTCTGCGCCGCCGAAGGTACGGTGAACGCGGGCGCCGTGTTTGCCGGAGCCATGATATCCACTCTCGGTATGCGGGAGGAGGCGTTCTTTTATATCACGGCGTATATTCTGATACTTCTGGCAAGGCTGTGCGCCAATGCGATCTCCGGCGCGGCGGCATCCGGAAAAAACGCCGTCCGCACTCTCTTTTGCGAATCGCCTTACGTCCGAGCGGCAATATCCGCCGTGGCGGCGGCACTCCTCGGGTGCGCCGCCGTTCTCCGCGGGAAAAGCCTTTATTTCAGCCTCTTTTCCGCAGTATCGGGCATCCTTATATATTCTGCCCTTACAGCGGGATTTATTTTCGTGTCGGAGAGAGGGGCGGGGGCTTCCAAAAAAACCTTCGGCGTGTGCGCCGTCTGCTTTTCGGCGGTGCTTGTACTGAAAAGTATTTCTCTGCCGTTCAGCCTTGCCGCATCCGCGGCGTTCCTTATAACTTTCGTTCTCTCGTCTGCGCTGGGATGCGCGCAGGGTTTTGCCGCAGGGCTCTCCTGCGGGATCGCTCTGGGCGGTGATATGGCGGCGTCACTGGCGCTCATCGGCGGGGTGGCGGGCCTCCTTTTCGAGTACGGCGACACTCTCGCCGTCACCGTGTCATCTCTGTGCGGATTTCTTCTGACAGGCGTCACCGGCGGACTTTCGGCAGTTGTCGAATATATACCCGAGGCGGCGTTCTCTCTGGCGGTGATAATACCGCTGATGAAACTGAAAGTACTGCCGGAAGACCTTATATCACGGGCTTTTGAGGGCGGAAAGAAATTGCGCCCCGAAATTTTGACAAATGCCGAAAATTATGTTGTGAAAGAGCGGTGTGAGAGCATCAGCCGCTCCCTTGATTCGCTTTCAAAGCTGCTCGTATCCGTAGGCGATAAAATGCGCTGTCCCACCCCGCAGGAGTCGTACAGAATATGCACCGCGGCAAGGGCGCGCCATTGCGGGGGATGCAGATTCAGCGAGCTGTGCTCCGGTAAGGAGGAAAAGGAGGTCACCTCGTTTTTCACCAACATGGCTCATTCTCTGTCGCTGAGAGGAAAGGTCAGCGCCGCCATCGTGCCGGAGAGCATCGCCCGGCGGTGCTACAATATGGATTCCATACTGACGTCCGTCAACACCTCGGCTCAAAGACTTGCGGGGCTTTCCTCGGCAGGGGAAAGAACGGAGCTTCTCGCATCGGATTATTCCGCCATCGCAAATCTTCTGCGGGAAACGGCGCTATCCGAGGCGGATTGGGAGGCGGATGCCGAGGGCTCGGCGAGACTCCGGCGTGAGATGCGCTCCTGCGGATTCCAGTTTGAAAGTGCCGCCGTATACGGCAGCCGCCGCAAAAAGATATACATGTACGGCGTGGACTGTGCCGCCTCCCGCGCGGGGGAAAGGGACATAAGGCTCTGCGCCGAGCGCACGCTTTCGACAAAGCTTTCCCCGGTGGAATTCTCCGTGGACGGAAAAACTCTGTCGGCACAGCTTCACACCGTTCCGAAATACACCGTGAAGTGCGGAAAATTCACCGGGATCGGTGACAGGGATACCGCCAGCGGCGACAGCGTTATCACCTTTGAAAACGGGGATGCCATGTTCTATTCCCTCGTTTCCGACGGAATGGGAAGCGGCAGGGAGGCGGCTCTTGTCAGCGGGCTTTCCTCATGCTTTTTGCGGGAGCTCCTGTCCGCCGGATGCCCCATGAAAAGCGCCCTTGAGCTTCTCAACTGCTTCGTGAGAGGCAGGGAAAACGAGTGCTTCACCACAGTGGACCTTATGGAAGCCGATCTTATAACCGGCAGGGCGAGATTTATCAAAAGCGGCGCGGCGCCCTCCTTCGTCCTGCGGGACGGTCAGCTTTTCAGACTTCATTCGAAGACCGTGCCCGTGGGGATAATGAGAGCGCTCGATGCGGAGGCGATATCATTCGATCTGTGCGATGACGATACCGTTATCATGATGAGTGACGGCGTCACCGGGAATTACGAGGACTGCCCGTGGCTGTATTCTCTTATGTGCGACGGGCTGAAAAGAGAAGATTCGCCGTCGAAAATGGCAAAGGTCATCGGCGAGGCGGCGCTGAAAAACACGGGAAGGGAGGATGACGTGACCGTCGTCGTCATGAAAATCACGGCGGCATAATAAAATAGCCTTCCCTTTCAAGGGAAGGTGGCAAAAACGGCAATTCCCGCCGTTTTTGACGGATGAGTCCTTCCCCTTTCAGCAGACGTTTAAGTGGTAGGTTCTTTAAGTTCGCACTGAACTGTAAGAGCTATCTCTTTCTGTCTGCTGTAATCATTAGGCCTCATCCCCTCAAAACCGGGGAACATTCCGGTTTTGAGGACCTTCCCCAAAGGGGAAGGCTATTCGCTAAACTACAATTTATCACTATTTTTCCAAACCCGGCAAACCTTTTTCGATAAATTTTACTCTTTATAGTGTAGCTACGAAAAATGAGCCAAAGGAGGTGAGATTTTGGACGACAGAAAAATAATAGAAACCGTGCTTTCCGGGAAAAGCGAGGATTTCGGAATATTGGTCGAAAAATATTCCGAAAAGTTATACCGCTTGTGTTTTTCCCTCTGCGGAAACCGTGCCGACGCCGAGGATGCCGTGCAGGAAGCGTTTTTCGATGCATTCCGCTACCTTGCATCGCTCACGGACAGAGAAAAATTCTATCCGTGGCTCTGTTCCGTTGCCCGCCGCAAAACGTACAGGCTGATAAAACAGCGCCGTGCGGACTCCGACATCGACGAAATGGCGGAATTTCTTTCATCCGATAAAAATTTCACTGACGATGAAGCGATCAGAGAGGAAAGGCGTGAGAGAGTTCTCAGAACTCTCGGGAAACTGCCGGTCAAAAAACGGGCGGTTTTGGAGATGTTCTATTTCCGCGATATGAAGATCAGTGAAATATCAAAAAAGCTCTCTCTTTCCGAAAGCACGGTGAAAAGCCGACTTTATGACTCAAGAGAATATCTGAGAAAGGAACTTTATGATATGGACGAAAATCGTGAAAACATAAAAGCACTTGAAGAAAAAATAAAGAAACAGTTGAAGGTATTGTCATACTACTATACCCTGAACGGCAGAAGGTACGATGAAGGCTTCATGAGCGAGATAAAGAAAGCGGAAGACCTGATAAAAAAGGTTGACAGCGAAGAAGCAAGACAATGCTACCTTTCATCCGTTCTGGCATATCAGAGCTTTGCACAGACTGATGAAAGCGAAAGAAAAGCCTTATGGGACAGAAGTCTGGAGGCTGCCGAAAAAGGCAGAAACGCCGCAGTTATAGCGGACGAACTCATTAACGAGTTCTTCAAAATCCGTGATTATAATGCGGTGCTTAAATACCTTGACGAAACGGCACTGCCGAAAATTGACGAATACAAGGGCACTATTCACTATGATTATGCCAAAGGCAGCCTTCTTTTCTGGCGTGGACGGTCACTCTTTGATCTCGGAAGGATCGATGAAGCAAGAAGAAGTTTTCTTGAAGCCGCCGAGCTTATCGAAAAATTTCAGGCATATCAGGCAAACGCCGTTGCCGCTATCCGCACTCTTGACAATCTGAAAAAACACGCCTGCACAAGAAGGGGCTGTACTGCCACCGCAGAGGGGCTTATTTTCGATAACGGCAGGCTCATTTTCCACAATCAGCCGGGATTCGGTGACGGGTTAAGCATCACCGGAGTAAATCTCCGATTTGACGAATTCATTTTTTACGGCGCCGCCTGCAACGATACTTTGTTTGATACGAACATGAAAGCGGGAGAGAAAATCATCGGTGAGGAAAACGATTCAACACTTGAATGTGTTTCATACGATGAAAAGATTTCCGTTCCCGCCGGAGATTTTGAAAATTGTATGCACATGAGAACGGATGCGAAATTCACATGGACTGCGCATTTTATTCTTGATATCTGGTATGCGCCGGGCGTGGGTATTGTAAAGGTTGAATCCGAATGCAGCGGAGCGCATGAAAAATACGAGCTTTACGATTATTCAATCGTCGGCGGAGAGGGCTATTTCCCAATGGCAAAAGGTAACCGCTGGGCATGGAGAAGCCCCGATGTGCCGGGATATGTTTACCACAATATTGAGAGAAGCATTGAGTATACAGACGACAAGCTTATGAACCTTGCGGTAAGCTCTCAGCTCACACTTTCAAAGGATTTTGAAAACAGCCCCGATGTTGATTCAAATGTATTCATCACCCTTGCAGACCTTCTGTGCGACGACTGGAAGATAG
>JAZUGU010000123.1:0-15417 GCA_045641325.1 Candidatus Avispirillum sp. | reverse complement strand
AATTATCTCTTCTTCTGAACATGAGCACAAGGCGGAGCACCTGCAGAAGTGCGCTGAGGACGCCTGCCACGTACGTGAGTGCCGCCGCCGTCAGCATTTTCCGTCCCTTGGGCCGTTCCTCTTCATCGAGGAATCCCCATTCCTTTATGCCCGCCAGCGCACGGCGGGATGCGTTTATCTCCACCGGGAGCGTGACCAACTGAAACAGAAGGATCACGGCCTCGGCAAGGATACCTATTTTGATTATGGTATAAGAGCTTAAAAGCACGCCGATGAGGATCGCTATATATCCTGCGCGGGATGCCAGATTCGTGACGGGGACAAGCGCCGAGCGAAGCCGCATCAGAGCATATCCCTTGCTGTCCTGCACCGCGTGGCCGCACTCGTGGCATGCCACCGCCACCGATGCCACCGACCTGCCGGAGTATATGCCCTGAGACAGGTTGACCGTTTTTGTGCGGGGATCGTAGTGATCCGTGAGATTTCCGGCGACCGCCCCCACCGACACGTCCGAAAGGCCGCTGCGGTCAAGCATCAGCCTTGCCGCCTCCGCGCCCGTGAGACCTCTGGAGGTCATCACCTTCGAATACCGCGAATACGCCGAGGAAACGAACACCTGCGCCGCCAGAGTGATCACAAGCGCTGCTATCGTTATCCCGTAATAGACCAACATGTTACCCATTTTTTACCTATTTCCGCCGCCATGCGGCTTTTTTATATTTTATGCCCTTCCGCTCTTTTCATACGCACGAGCGGCATGGGGCATTTTACTTGACTTTTTGCCTTAATAAGGTTATACTATATAATAGATTAATATTTATATCCGGAGATATGACAATGAGAAAAACAAAAATCGTAAGTACCCTGGGACCTGCCTCCTCAAGCGAAGAGGTCATCGAAAAAATGCTCCGTGCCGGCCTTAACGTGGCAAGGCTCAATTTTTCCCACGGCACCCATGAGGAACACGCGAAAACCATAGAGACCTTCCGACGCGTCCGTGACCGTCTTGAGCTTTCCGCCGCAGTCATGCTTGACACGAAGGGACCGGAAATCAGAATAAAGACCTTCCGTGACGGACATGTATTCTTAAGCGCCGGCGATATTTTCACCTTTACCGCCGAGGACGTGGAGGGCGATGAGAAGAGAGTTTCCATCACGTACCCCGACCTGCCCCGTCAGATGAAAGCCGGAACGAAGATCCTCCTTGACGACGGCAAGCTCACTTTCAAGGTCAAATCCGCCACCGATACCGACATCGTCTGCGAGACCGTGGTCGGCGGTGAGCTGAGAAACAAAAAGTCCATCAACATCCCCAACGTGCCCATCGATATGCCCTACATGAGCGAGGCGGACAAGTCCGACCTGCTGTTCGGCATTGAGCACGACGTGGATTTCGTGGCGGCATCGTTCGTCCGCACCGCAAAGGACGTTATCACCCTGCGCAAATTCCTTGACTACAACGGCGGCCACAAAATAAAGATCATATCCAAAATCGAAAACGCACAGGGCGTTAAGGAATTTGACAGCATACTGAAGGAATCCGACGGCATCATGGTCGCCAGAGGCGACATGGGCGTGGAGATCGCTTTCGAGCGGCTCCCCGGTATACAGAAGCGTTTCATCCGCCGCTGTTACAGCTCCGGAAAGATCGTTATCACCGCCACCCAGATGCTTGAATCCATGGTATCGAGCCTCACTCCCACCAGAGCCGAGATATCCGACGTTGCCAACGCCGTTTTCGACGGCACCAGCGCCGTTATGCTCTCCGGCGAGACCGCCATGGGAATCGACCCCGCAAACGTAGTATCCGTCATGTCGAAAATTGCGGAGCAGGCAGAGGGCGATGCCCTTGACATGCACGCATATTCCGGCTACAAATACGAGGTGGACGCGGCAGATACCACGAACGCCATCTGCGATGCCGCCTGCACTACCGCAAGAGACCTGAAGGCAAAGGCCATCATCGCCGTTACCCAGTCCGGCTACACGGCACGACTCGTTTCCAAGTTCCGTCCCTCCGAGACCATCGTTGCGGCAACTCCCGACAAAAAGACGTTCCATCAGCTTGCGATGTCATGGGGAGTTCTGCCCGTGCTGGCTCTGGACCAGAACGACACGGACAAGCTGTTCCGCCACGCCATCGACTGTGCGAAGAACATTGACGCCGTTGAAAAGGGCGACACCGTGGTCATCACCGGCGGCATGCCTCTGCTCATAAACGGCACCACCAATACCCTGAAGGTAGAGGTCATCTGATGGCTGACGTTCTTTGTATCTACTACTCCCGCACGGGATACACCGCAAAGCTCATGAAAAAGATCGCGGAGCAATTCGGTGCCGAGATCGCCGAAATTTCGGACGGTGCCGATTATTCGGGATTTTCCGGATATTTCAGAGCCATGAAACGCACCTTTTCAAAAAAAGAGCTTTCTCTGCTTCCCGTCCGGACGGAAAAACCGCTGTCCGAATATGAAAAAGTCATCATCGGATTTCCCATATGGTGTGAGAGAGTCTGCCCCATCGCGAAAAAGTTTATTGAAAACAATAAGCACAGCCTGACAGGAAAGGTATCGCTTGTCGCCACCCATATGTCAAACCGTGCTTATGCAAAGCCTATAAGTAAGCTGTTTTCCGACATTCTCGAAAGGGTCGAGACCGATCCCGGCATTTCCGCTATTACCGTTTCGTCCGAAGTGTGTGATTACGATTTTTCTGAAGAAGAGTTTACGGAGCTGATACGGGACTTATAAGTCCTCCCCGGTCACATTCTCATCCATCATCTTCAGAAGCTTATCGTTGAACTCCTTTGCGGTGTTATAACCCATCCTCTTCTGGCGGTTGTTCATAGCCGCGATCTCAAGGATGACCGCAAGGTTACGACCGGGCTTGACGGGCACGGTGAGGCAGGGGATGCGGATCCCCATGATCTCGGTGTAGCTCTCGTCCATACCCAGTCTCTCGTACATTTTTCCCTGCTCCCAGGGCTCGAACTGGACGACTAAGTCCACCTTTTCCGTTTCCTTTACGGCACCCATACCGAACAGTCTGCGCACGTCGACGATGCCGATGCCGCGGAGCTCGATATAGTGGCGGATAAGCTCGGGGGAGGTACCCACGATGGTCTTTGCGGACACACGGCGAAGTTCCACCGCATCGTCTGCGATGAAGCGGTGACCTCGTTTTATCAGCTCGATGGCGCACTCGCTTTTACCTACGCCGGAATCACCTATGATGAGGATACCCTCTCCGTAGACCTCGACCAGAACGCCGTGGCGCGTTTCCATGGGAGCGAGCTGAACGTTGAGAAACGCTATCAGCGCCGCCATGAGAGCACTGGTGCTGTCATCGGAGCACAGAACGGGAACGCCGTATTCCTCGGCGCTTTTTAAGACTATCTCATCCACGGGATTTCTGTGGGTGTAGATTATTGCGGGAGGATTTTTCGCAAGGAGCGCTTTTATCCTCTCACGCCTTTCGGTCTCGTCAAGGCTTTTCAGATAGGCATACTCGGTGATACCGATTATCTGTATGCGGTCTCCCTCGTAGCACTCGAAAAAGCCCGCCAGCGGGAGAGCCGGACGGTTTATATCGCTCCGTGAAATAAGGATCTCTTTCGGGTCCTTCGGAGTATACAGAGTTTTCAGTTTGAACTCTTTGATTATTGCTGACAGAGCAACTGTGGGCTTCGGCATAAAAAGAGCCCCCTTTCTTTTACACATTATACCACATTTTTCCGCCGATTACAACGGCATTTTTCGGAGGTACCGTATGAAGCACGGATTTCTTTCGGCAGTTTCCCTCGTCCTGGTGACGGTGCTGCTTGTCCCCGCCCTTTTTTCCTGTTCAAAGCTCTCCGAGGACAAGGAGGCAAAAGAGACCGTCATGAAGATCGGCTCATATGAGGTGCCCTTCGAGCTGTACAGATACGTTGCCCTCAATTTCAGAAAAGATTATCCCGGGGCATCGGAAAAAGAGCTGAAAGAAAAGACCGAGGATGCGCTCCTCGATATGTATGCCGTCCTCGCCTGCGCCAAAGAAAGCGGTATCGACCCCGACGGAGAATATTTCGACGTGGCGGAGGACAACGCGTTAAAGCTCGCAAACGATCAGGCGGGAGGAAACGCGGAATTGCTGAACTCTCTTGCGGGAGCTTTCATGAACGAATCCGTTTTCCGCTTCCTGTCGAGGAAATCCGCCGTCAACGAGGAGCTGTACGCAAAGCTCTCCTCGGAGGCGCTTGATAAATTTGAGGGAGATGCGGGCGTTTCCCTTGTCATGAGCGACGAATTCGCCTGCGTGAAGCAGGTGCTCGTAACGGTTGGAGAACGCTCCTCCATGGGAGACGATTTCTATTTCGTTTCCGCGGACACCCACACCCGTGACGAGGCGGCATCCATTGCGGACGGGGTATATGAAAAAGCCCTCGCCGGCGAGGACTTTGACGCTCTCGTTGAAGAATACAGCGAATCCCTTTACATGATACGCAACACGGACGGCTATTATCTGTGCCGCGGTCAATGGGAAAAGATAAACGAGGATGCCGTCTTCGCCCTCGCTCCCGGAGAGATCAGCGGGGTGATCGAAAGCGAAGCGGGCTTCAGCATATTCCTCAGATGCGAAAAAGATGAGAAATACGTTGAAAAGAATCTCGGTGCCATCAGCGAAAGCTATGCGGCCGCGTATTTCAATTCCTGCGTTGAAAAGGCCCGCGGCTCGCTTACCGTGGAAACCACCGAAAAATACGACACCGTTGATATTATCAGCTTGGAGTTCAAAAAATGAAAAGATACAAGGCGTATAAAGCAAAAAAGTTCAAATTCCCGAGAAGACTTCTGTTCTTCATAGTCATCGCCGCCATCATATTCGCCATCGCGGTGATAGCGGGCAACAAGCTGAAAGCTAAAGTTGAGACCACCGTGCAGAAGGACGGCGGCACCACCTACGATCTGGAAACGGAAAAGGCACAGCTTGAAACCGTGCTCCAGACCGCGGAGCATGACGGCGCGCTCGCCATGGTTTCCGCAGGCCATTTCAACACCGCAGGCGTCACCGATTCCGACAAGGTGAGGCTCGAGGTGGCGCGCATCCGCGAGGAGGGCCACAATACCGTATCTTTCCGCGTCAATTCGGACGACGGCTCCTTTACATATGCCTCCCCCGCCCTGCAGGAAATGACGAGACTGCCCGCATCGGAAAAGCTTTTCCCCTACGGTCTTCTCTGTGCGATACAGGATTATGCCCACTACTCAGGCATGAGGCTGTCCGCCGTGATGACGGCATCCGCCGATTCCTCCATTGACGCGGCGGTCGCCGGGGAGCTTTACTCCGCGGGATTTGACGAGATCCTCGTCATCGGCTTTGAGGACGAAGAGCCCGAGGGCGCAGTCGCCTCAAAGATCAACGCTTACGTGGAGGTCTTAAGAAAGAGCGCGCCCGTGGACTTCGGCGTTCTCCTCTCCGAAGAGGTGATGACCGATTCCCGCAATACCCCCTTTATAGAAAAGATTTTCGCAAAGACGGAATTTTTGGCAATAGACATGAGAGACGATGACGGCGACGGTGCCGCCGCCGTTGTCGAAAGCATCCAGGGAAGCTTCCCCGCGTACATGCTCCGTCCGCTTCTTGACGGCTCCGATGCGGAAAACGCAAAAAGAATTTCCGACGTTCTGTCCGGCGCCTCCGTCAATGCAAGACAGTATATATCCTCCGCATCAAGGCCTGCCGATACCACGGCGGCGTCCGACGAGGACTGAACGGTATGAGAACGGAAGCACTCTCGAAGTACCTTTCCCGCGTTCCGTGCGTGCTGTGCACGAAAGACACGCGGATCGAAGCCTTGAACTTATCCGCCGCGGACGAGGGAAAACTGCACACGGGAAATTTTCTCTCCGACTTCATGTCGCCCATTGACGTGCTCCGTCTGGAGGCGGCGCTCCGCTGTTCCCGTCCCCTGCCCCCGGTAGTCTTTCCCACGGATGTACTCAGACGTGACGGTGTGGCGGCGGCATACACCGAGGAGATATTCGGGCGGATATTCGCCGTCATCGCATTTTACGAAAACGCCGCGAAATGCAGTGAAGCCTTAAACAAAAAGTGCATTGAGAAATGCTCCCGCAGGCACCTTGCCGGTGTTCTTGCGAAAGACCTTGCGGACATTCCGGACGGTAATTTCTTCAATGTGGGTGACGTGAGGCTGTTTGACGTCCGCCGTGTCATCGGCACCTGCTTTTCGGACATCGCCGCAAAATGCCCGGGACTTGACTGCGATATTTCCGTCGGCAATACCGATGCCGAAAAAGAATTTCTCTGCCCGGACCTCGGCAGTTTTATGATGGCTCTGTCCCTTATCCTTTTCGTGATGAACGGGATATCCTCCGACAAAAAGATCGGAGTTTCCCTTTCCGGCGGGCCTCAGCCCTGCCTTGATATTTTCACCGCCACCGACATGATAAAAATGCCCTGCTCCGGCACGGAGGACATGGCAGAAAGCCTGCCCCGGGCAGGCTATGCCGTGACTCTGTGCGAATATTTTGCCGGATGCTCGGCTCTCTGCGTGTCGGCACACGGAAACGGCGACGGGAAAATCCACTTTTCGCTCAGAAAGATCGACAGCGAATTCCCCGAGATCGAGTTCAAATACCGTGATGACAAAGACGGATACGTCGAAAGCGTTATGTACGCCGCAAAGCTCTTTGAGGCTCTCTCGTCCTTATGCCAGCAGGAGTAGTATCAGCACCAGTACGGTCTCGCCGCACTCGCTTTCCTTTTCTCCGGCAAGAAGCAGTATCAGCCCGATGATGAGGAGCTCTTCCTTTCCGACAAAGGAAAAAGCCTCCGGCAGTTTTCCCGGGGAAAGCCCCCCGGTCTCCTGCGGGGTAAAGCGGTTTCCCCTGTATCCGGGAGGCGGCACAAGCCCCCGCTCTCTGTCGTTCCTCGCTCTTGAATACATCAGTATCTCTCCTTTCCGGAAGCGCCCAGAAGGCCGCTTAAGGTATCAAGCCCGATAAGGCTGTCTACCACCGCCTGCCTTCTTTTGCAAAGATACGGTCTCAGCGCCTTCAGCAGAGCCTTTCTGCCGCGGTCGCCTCCGATGAGCCCGGTCTCTTTCTTCGGGGGTGGGAAAAGCCCCGTTCCCGCCAGCGCCGACATTACCGCGGGCAGCTTTTCAAGAAAGTCCGGCGGAAGAGAAAAATCTCCTCCCTCATTTCCGGGAGCATCCTTTTTTTCCTCATCCGTGCGCTCTTTCAGCGCATCGATTATTCCCATCGCCTCGGGGCTTTTCATTATCTCCGAAAGCACGGACGGAATGCCGTTTTCCGAATTGGGCATCGTATTTCTCCTTTCCGGTTCAGCCGCCTGATCTTTTCAGAAGCTCCGCGGCTTTCATAAGATCGGTCTCGCTCATTCCCCTCACGGCACAGCGGAGCGTTTCAAGCTCTGCCGCGCCGAGATTTACGCCGGACAGGTCCACACCCGCCGATTTTCCGAGCGACCGTATCACACGGGCCAGCGCATCATCGGGAAGAGAAGCGATAAGTTCAATCTGTTTTTTATTCAGTTTCATGTTTTCTCCTTTTCTCAGCCGTTTTCAGTATATGCGGCGGAAAAGAAAACGTCACGGAAGGTTTTTATGAAATTGCTCGTTATGTCCGACTCCCACGGGAGAGATGACAAAATGGAAAAAATAATAGCCCTGCACCCGGATGCCGATCTCATCGTTTTTCTGGGTGACGGCCTCAGGGAGGCGGAGCGAGTTCTTGAAGATCACCGCGGTATCTCCTCCTTTACCGTGGCGGGCAACTGCGACTGGTCTTTCCATGACCACGTCCCCCTCGCCACGCTCGATCTGGACGGAAAAAAGATCGTCTGCTGTCACGGCCACAGCTTCGGCGTGAAATCCGGGGTGGGAACGCTGTGGGAATACGCGGCTTCAAAAGGCGCATCCCTCGCCCTTTTCGGCCACACCCACGAGCAGTACGAGGAAAACCGGGACGGCATCGTCCTGTTCAATCCCGGTGCCGTATGCGACGGCTGTTTCGGAGTTATCTATCTTGAGAAAGGAGCGGTACTGTGCTCTCACGGAAATATATAAAATACTTATCGCTGTTTCTGGCTCTTTGCCTTTGCGCTCCGCTCATTTCCGGATGCGCCGCAGGCGAGTTTCTTGCCACACTCGGCTTTGACACCCACGATTACGACGGCGAAAAGGTGATAGCGAATTATCAGCCCGACAGCGAAAAGGCGCTGGAACTCCGGGAAGCCCTGATGATCCTCACCGTCAGCTCCGCCGATGTTCCCGAATTCGACGGCACGAAGGAAGCCGCCGCAAAATGCAGGGATGCCGTGCTGAACTATATGTACAATTCCAATTACGCCAAGTATGCCGGAAATCTCGCTCTTCTCGACGAGGCATCGGAGGCATATCCGCAGATGATGTTCTCCGTCATCATCCCCGCCGACGATTTCGTGAATATCTTTTACAAGTACTTCGGCGGAAAGGAAAAGGTCGCCAATGAGAGCGGCGAGATGTTTGAATATCTCCCCGCGGTCGACTCCTATATCACCGCCGCACAGCCGCAGAAGAATCTCATGGAGGTGAACATCACCTCTCTCACCGAAACTGCCAACACTTTCCGTCTTTCGTTCGATACCTCGCTGGAGGGCGAGCCCGGCGGCTCGTATTTTGCCCTTATCGTAAAAAGAGCGGACGAAAGCTTCTATTTCAAAGAGATCAGAAAATTATAAAAAAGTGTTGAAAAGACAGAATATATATGGTATACTCTTTAGTTGAAAACGAGCCGCAGGGCAAGGTCATACCAGCCGGGGGTTTAGCGGCCCTCTGTACCTGAAATCCGCTATATGCAGGGGTGGTTTCCCTATCTGAGGGTTGGCTTTGTACGGTCTGTGTCGCATTTTTTTCGTGTTGAAGGACGGGTCCCAGCGCAATCGGCGGCTGTGAACCATGTCAGGTGGGGAACCAAGCAGCATTAAGCGGTGCGGCTGATGTGCCGCAGGGCTGCCTGTCCCGAGCGATGGGTGCGATGTCGCGTATGACGCTTTCCCGATTTTAGGGTGTGTGGCCTTCCTCTGCGGCTCGTTTTATTCGATGGTCGCCAAAAGGCGCAGAACGAAAAAGCGGGGATTATTTATTTGTCAAGTATGCGGTGCTAATCAGCTTTCGACATCATCGTTATGTCGGTGCATCCACCGAAGAAATCTAAGGTGGAAAATCGCTTTTTCTATCGCCGTTTTTCACCCTCGGCGTACGGAGTACGCCTCCCGGGTAAAAACCGACGATTCTGCATCCTTTTCGCATCCCATCGGCGCGCCAAAAGGCGCAGAACGAAAAAGCGACCGTAACTATTCACTATTCATTATTCATTCCGCTGCGGAGCAGCGGGTTTGAAAGGAGGTCAAATATGCATCAGGCCTTATACCGCAAGTACAGACCTGCCACGTTTGAGGACGTGTGGGGTCAGAAGCATATCACGGACGTTCTGCGCTTTGAAGCGGAAAACGGACGCATTTCCCATGCATATCTGTTCTGCGGATCAAGGGGTACCGGAAAGACCTCCTGTGCAAAGATACTTGCAAAAGCCGTCAACTGTGAGGCTCCCGTCAACGGCTCTCCCTGCCTTTGCTGCAGCTCCTGCCGTGACATTGAGGCGGGGCTCACCACCGACGTTATCGAGATGGACGCCGCCTCCCACAACGGTGTGGATGAGATCCGCGACATCTGCGAGGACATCATGTATCCCCCCGCAATGCTCAAAAAGCGTGTGTACATCATCGACGAGGTGCACATGCTCTCCCAGGGCGCTTTCAATGCTCTTCTGAAAACCATCGAGGAGCCCCCGGAGCACGCCGTGTTCATCCTTGCGACCACGGAGCTGAACAAGGTGCCCGCCACCATCGTTTCAAGATGTCAGCGTTTCGGTTTCCGCCGTATCGACATGAAGGTCATCGCCGACAGGCTTCTTTACATCGCAGAAAAAGAAAACATCGTTCTGGAAAATGAAGCGGCCCTGCTTCTCGCCCGTCAGGCACAGGGCGGCATGCGTGATGCCATCGGTCTTTTCGAGCTTTGCGCCTCCGGCGGTGCGGACGTTACCGCCGCCAGAGTTACCGATATACTGGGCATCTCCGGCTACGAGACCGTTGCCGAGGTGATGAACGCCGTATCCCGCGGGGATATGGCAAAGATATTCGCCATCATAGGAGACGTCAGCTCTTCCGCAAAGGATATTTCCGTATTCTGGCAGGAGCTTGTTTCCTTTGTCCGCGACATGCTGGTTTCAAGATACACCGACAGCGAGGAATATCTTGATCTCACCGGTCCCGAGGCGGCTCTTTTGAAAGAGACCGCATCCAAATTCAATCTATCATCACTCATCTATATAAGCTCCGTGCTGGACGAGACCTCCGTCCGCCTTGCACGGTCGGCACGGACCAAGAGGCTGACCGCCGAAATGGCGCTCCTCAGGCTCTGCCGTCCCGAGCTGGACACCTCCGCCGAGGCGCTGGGCGCACGCATCTCAAAGCTTGAGGATGCCATGGCAATGGGCGAGCTCACCCCCACCCCGAAGAAGGAAGAGCCCGTCGCCGCCCCCGCACCCGAGATAAAGCAGGAGGAAAAGAAGCCCGCCGAAGAAAAAGCCCCCGAAAAGCCCGCCGTATCCGTAAAGGATGATTTCATCCCCATCCCCGATATCAGTGAGGCCGTCGGCAAGCTTGACGGTGCAGGCAGAACGCTGGCGGGATTTCTCATGAGCGCATCCGCATCCGTTTCGGCTGACGGCAGCACTGTCCGTATTGAAGCGGAAAGCATCGCCGCGACCATGTTTGAATCGGAAACCGCAAAAGAGGCGATTTCCGCCGCCTTTGCAAAAGCAAGGCTCACCGAGGGCAGAGCGAGAATAGAAGTCGTTGAAAAATCCCGCACGGACAAGTCCGCGTCTTTATCCGACGAGCTGGACGGTCTGTTATGATCCGTTTATTATAACCTACGTTTAAGGAGAAAAATATGAAAGCAAGACTCCCCGAGGGACGCGGAGGCGGTCCCGGAAATATGCAGAGCATGCTCCGTCAGGCTCAGAAAATGCAGGAGGATATGGCAGCTCTCCAGGAAGACCTGGACGCAAGAGAATACGATATCTCAGCCGGCGGCGGTGCCGTTAAGGTCACCATCACCGGAAAGCTTGAAATAAAGAACATAGAGATCGATCCCGAGATCGTTGATCCCGACGACGTTGAAACTCTGCAGGACATCGTTACCGCCGCGGTCAACGAGGCGATCAAGACCGTGAACGATACCAACAACGACGAGATGGGCAAGATAACCGGTGCTCTTAACATGGGCGGCATGGGTCTGCCCGGAATGTTCTGATATGGCAGAATACCCCGAACAGATCGAGCGGCTTTCCGATATGTTCCGCCGTCTTGACGGCATCGGCAAAAAGACCGCTCTGCGTCACGCCTTCAGCGTGCTTGACATGACGGAGGAGGAGGTACGCGGCTTCGCGGATGCTCTGATAGATGCAAAAACCGGCATCTGCTTCTGCTCCGTATGCAAGAATATTTCAGCAACCGAGGTCTGCCCCATATGCTCCGACGAGGGGCGTGACCGCTCCGTCATCTGCGTGGTGGAGGACTTCCGCGCGGCGATGGCTGTGGAAAAGGTGAAAGAATATAAAGGTCTTTATCACGTGCTCCACGGCGTTATCTCCCCCATGAAGGGCATCGGCCCCGACCGCCTTACGGTGAAAGAGCTTCTCGCCCGTCTTGACGGAAGCGTTCACGAGGTGATCCTCGCCACGAACCCCACCCCCGAGGGTGAGACCACCGCGATCTATCTTTCAAAGCTGATCGCCCCTCTGGGCGTGAAGGTCAGCCGCATCGCCAACGGCATGCCCGTGGGCGGCGACCTTGAATATGCCGATGAGCTGACGCTTCGCCGTGCCATCGACGGCAGATACGACCTATAACCGAAAAGAGGAATAAAAATGGCAAAAATCAAAATGGTGACCCCCATCGTTGAGATGGACGGCGACGAAATGACCCGTATCATCTGGAAGATGATAAAGGATATCCTCATCCTGCCCTACGTTGAGCTGAAAAGCGAATACTACGATCTGGGCCTTCCCTACCGTGACGAAACGAACGATCAGGTAACGGTGGATGCGGCAAACGCCACCAAGAAATACGGCGTTGCGGTCAAGTGCGCCACCATCACACCCAACGCACAGAGGGTGGAGGAATACAACCTTAAGGAAATGTGGAAGAGCCCCAACGGTACCATCCGTGCCATCCTTGACGGCACCGTGTTCCGCGCTCCCATAATAGTCAAGGGCATCACCCCCTATATCCCCACGTGGAAAAAACCCATCACCATCGCCCGTCACGCTTACGGCGACGTTTACAGAAACACCGAGATGCAGGTCCCCGCGAACTCAAAGTGCGAGATAGTCTGCACCGATGAGAACGGAAACGAGACAAGACAGACCATCCACGATTTCGACGGCGCAGGCGTTATCCAGGGCATGCACAACACGGACCGCTCCATCACGAGCTTCGCCCGCAGCTGCTTCAACTACGCGCTCGATACGAAGCAGGATATTTGGTTCGCCACCAAGGATACCATCTCCAAGAAATACGACCACCGCTTCAAGGATATCTTCGCGGAAATATTCGAAAACGAATACAAGAAAAAATCCGAGGAAGCGGGCATCACCTATTTCTATACTCTCATCGACGATGCCGTGGCACGTGTCATCCGCTCCGAGGGCGGCTACATCTGGGCGTGCAAGAACTATGACGGCGACGTGATGAGCGACATGGTCGCAACGGCTTACGGCAGTCTCGCCATGATGACAAGCGTTCTCGTTTCTCCCGACGGAGTTTACGAATACGAGGCGGCGCACGGCACCGTTCAGCGCCACTACTACAAGCACCTCCGCGGCGAGGAGACCTCCACCAACAGCGTGGCAACTCTCTTTGCATGGACGGGCGCTCTCCGCAAGCGCGGTGAGCTTGACAACACCCCCGACCTGTGCGATTTCGCCGACAAGCTTGAGCGTGCCGTTATCGACACCATCGAATCCGGCATCATGACCGGAGACCTCTGGCTCCTCTCCTCTCTGCCGGAAAAGAAAAAGGTTTCCACCGAAGAATTTCTCAATGCCGTCGCTCTGACGCTCAACGAGATGATGTGAAAGGATATATGATGAAAAAATTTTCTGCTTTAATTCTTGCTCTGGCGATGATATTCGCCGCACTTTGTCTCTTCTCCTGCGGAGAAGAAAAGGAAGCTCCCGCCGATACCACCTATGCCGATATGGTATTTGATAAATCCGGCAAAAACACTCCCGCCACCGACAATCAGAAGCACGAATACACCGTAACTCCCGGCGTTGCCGATTACGACAGCGACGGCAATCTTATCCTTAAGTCCACCGACAACAGATACGTCTACCTCAAGGAAAACGGATATATCATCTTCTCCTTCAGCAGCACCACCGGAAACTGCTTCCAGGTGCTTGACGTCAGGACCTTTGCGGATGAGGAAAAAGCCGCGGAATTTTTAAATGCGAATGTTGTGGAGATGATGAACTCCGGCTATTACGCCAACGTCAACCAAAGCGGAAAGCACGTTGTCTTCACCGTCACCATCGGTCATCCCACCTATTCGAAATATCTCAAAGAGGGCGGTCGTGACGGCGTTACCGCCGACTTCCCCGAGGAACTGAAACAGTAACGATATGAATAAAGGCTTATTTGAATTCATAAAGAAAAGCCCCACCGCATTCCATGCCGCAGACTCTGCGGCATGTGAGCTTTTGGGGGCAGGCTATGAAAGGCTCGGTCTTCAGGATGAATGGAAGCTCTCCCCCGGGAAAAGCTATTTCACCACGATGAACGGATCATCCCTCATCGCTTTCAGAATTCCCGAAAAAGCAGACGGAAAATTCATGATCGCCGCCGCGCACGGCGACAGTCCCGCTTTCAAGATAAAGGAAAACCCCGATCTCCCCGGAGAGTATTACACCCGCCTTTCCACGGAAAAATACGGAGGCATGCTTTGCGCTCCGTGGCTTGACAGACCTCTTGCCGCCGCAGGCAGGATAACCGTGAAAGAGGAGAACGGCATCGGCGTGCGCCTGTTCGACTCGAAAGAGCCCTGCGCCATAATCCCCAACGTTGCCATCCATATGAACCGCAAGGCAAACGAGGGCACGGCTTATAACGCCGCCGTCGATATGCTTCCTCTGTTCGGTAAAAAAGGCGACTCTTTCAAAAATTACGTCGCAGAAAAGGCAGGCGTGAAAGCGGAGGAGATCCTGACCACCGATATATTCCTGTACGTTCCCGAGGAGGGAAAGGAATGGAACGGGTATATTTCCGCCCCCAGGCTTGACGATCTTATGTGCGCTTATGCGGGCCTTGAAGCCCTGAAAGATTCCGCCCCCGACAGTGCCGTGAGCGTTTTCTGCATTTTCGATAACGAAGAGGTGGGAAGCGAAACGAAGCAGGGCGCCGCATCCACCTTCCTTTTCGATACCCTCACCAGGATATGTGCATTCACGGGAAAAGAGCTCAGCCGGGCGCTTCCCGAAAGCTTTCTCGTTTCCTGCGATAACGCGCACGCCGTCCATCCCAACCACCCGGAATTTTCCGATCCCAACCACTCCGTTTACATGAACGGGGGCGTGGTGATAAAATATAACGCAAACGGAAAATATACCTCCGATGCGGTTTCCTCCGGCATTTTCCGCCTTATTTGCGAAAAAGCGGGAGTTCCCGTGCAGTCCTATGCAAACCGTGCGGATATGCCCGGCGGCTCAACGCTCGGAAATATCGCGGACACGAAGGTCTCGCTGAACACCGTGGATATCGGTGCCGCACAGCTCGCAATGCACTCCGCATATGAAACCGCGGGCGGGGACGACACAGAGTATCTTTTCCGCTCCCTCAAAGCGTTTTTCGAAAGCTCCGTTTCTCTCACCGAAGGAGGCTACAAGGTAGAATGAAGAAAGGCAAAACCATAAGAACGGTCCTCATCGTCATGTTTGCGGCGCTGTTCCTGTTCTCCGGCTATAAGCTTTTGTCAATTTACCTGGGCTATAAGGAAGCGAGCGATTTCTATACTGACGTCCGTGAGGATTTCCTTATTATGGAGGACGTCCCCCAAACGGAGGATGCGCCCGACAGCGAGGCCGGGAGCGGCGAAAGCGGAAGCACGAATGCCGCCGATACCACCGCAAAAACGCCCGCCCGAGTTCCCTTTTCCGTTAATTTCGATAAGCTACTCGCCTTCAACCCGGACGTGGTAGGCTGGCTCTACTGCACGGATACGCCCCTCAACTACCCCGTGGCACAGTCCGACGATAACGACTATTACCTGCGCCGTGCCCTTGACGG
>JAZUGU010000122.1:0-10025 GCA_045641325.1 Candidatus Avispirillum sp. | reverse complement strand
TTAGTCTTTTTTCTCTTTCCGGTTTTTGCTCTCTTTGCATTTGTGACGGTTCTTTGAATTTGCCGCCCATTGGCGGCAAAAGTCACAAATGGGGCTTGAAAACAGCATACTTGCGCCAGGCAGTTACTTCGTTTTCAAGTGGTCAGCGGTGAAAAAATCCCTATGTGTGCGCTCCGTTCACGGGTGCTTCTTTCTTTTTCATTATTTCATTCCAAGGACGATCTTCTTGAGAAGGTTAATATCCTTGGCATTTACCTTGCCGTCGCCGTCAAGGTCTGCATTCACCGCCTCCATGATCCTTCCGAGGATCATGGTGGTCACAAGATTTACGTCAAGTATGTTCACCTTGCCGTCACGGTTTACGTCTCCGATAAGGTCAAGGATGATCTCTATATATTCCTCTTCGGTGAGCTTTTCCACAACAACTGCGTTTTCCGCATTCTCACCGGCTTTGACGATAAGTGCATCGTCCACGTCGGTCACAATTGCGGATGCGGCACAGAGCTTGCCGGCACCTATGCCTCTGAAGCCGTTGGCGGTGAGTTTTTTCACACCGTTGACGGTGACAGTACCGCCCTCGCCGGCATATCCGCCTCCGATGCCTGCGGCATCGTCAGCACCGTATGCTTCGACCGTGCCGCCGTTAACGGTGACAGTACCGTTTGCGCCGTAATGACCGCCGCCGATGCCTGCACCGCCTGCATTTCCGTATGCCGCAACGTATCCGTTATTTATGATGACGTCGCCGCCGTCGGAGCAGAAGCCGCCGCCGATACCTGCGGCACCGAGACCGCCGCGGGCGGTGATATTTCCGCCGTTGATGACGACCGTACCGCCGGGAACGGGCTCATCCGAATTGAGGTCGAGATATCCGCCGATGCCTGCCGCACAGCTCTTACCGCTTGTTACGAGAGCTCCCATATTGCCGGTAAGAGATTCGGAATATACTGTCAGCGCATTCTTTTCCGATACTGCGATACCTTTTTCCGCCGTCACGGTCACAGCATCGCGGAGAATTATATGAACGTCGCCGCTGACCGCGATCACTTTTCCTACGGTAACGCTGCTTTCCGCAACGTACCATTTACCCTCTTCGAGAGTGAGGACGGTGTCATCTGAATCTTTCAGCAGTCTGTAATCGCTGACGGTCTTTTCCTCGCCGTTTTCATCGAAATAAGTGACGGTATAGGTGGGGATGATCATCTGCTCTGCAAAGTTATCGAGGATCTCGTATACCTGTGCTACGGTTTCGCAGAGAGCCACGGAAGCTTTAGCCGCTTCGCCCATTTCCACGGCCTCTGCCATGTGTACCTCGGAGGGACACTTTGAGACCTCGGCATCAATTACGCCGTATGCGTATTCCTTTGCGCCGTCAAGGTCTTCCCTGCCACACACGGTGCAGACGAAGTTCTCCATGATATGCTCGCCGTATGCGTCCATTTTGGAAACGTCCGTCACCGGGCATCCTTCGTTTTCGCAGGCGTGCCAGTGGTATGCTTCGTCAAACGTCCATTCATCGGACCAGTTATGAACATGTGAAAGCTTCCAGCCTGCGAACAGAGTCGTGGTGTTGTATATTTTCGTACTGAAGTTCCACTTGTTGCCGTTTCCGTCGTACCAGCCCGTGAGGTCATAGAGCTCACGCTCAACGTCTTCGGGTGCGACTGCGGTCTCTCCCGCGGTGATCGCCGTGGTCACGGTCTTATCATCGTAGCAGTAATCGAATATGACCGCCACACCGACAAGCTTACCGCTGCCCTCTTTCCACTCCTCGAGGTCTGCGATACGTCTCGTCAGCGATTCATCGGTGTAATTAAAACCGCAGTAGCAGGTATAATACTCACGGACACCGTCAACTACCGTGCCGTCCTCAAGCACCGTGGGCGGAACTTTTTCGGTCTTTTTGCTGAAGACATGTGTTCTTTCATCCTTCATGCGTACGTTCACGGTATGCTCCGAGCTGCCGATGGTGACAGACTTTATGCCGTCTCCGTAAACGTCAAGCATGCAATTATCAACGTATACTTTACTTGCATCCATGGCTCTTCCGTCGATAATGGTAACGTCGCCTCTGGAGCTTATGTACTGGTAGGTGCCGCCTGTAAGATCCATATATCCGCCGTACATACCGAAGCTGCCTGTAGTGATACAGGGGAAAGCAAACTCGGTTCCCATATCGTGGCCGTATATATTGACGTAACCGCCGTATATGTTAAAGCTTCCCGTCTGCACGCCGCACAGTTCATCGTAGCCGCATTCCAGAGCACCCATGATGCTTTTCTTTTTAGACTGTCCGTACAGGTTCAGATTGGCGGATAAGCTTGTGATGCTTTCGCACGAAAGCTTACTTCCGTCAAGAAGGATAAGGTTGATGTCACCCATTAACTCAATGGAGCCGTCAACTTTTACAACTCCATCAACATAGTACCAGCCGGACCCGTCGTATCCGGGTATACTGCCGTTGAGTCTGAGATCTCCCGTTCCGGAGTACGTTATCTTACGGACATCCGAGGGGATAGAGACGGGAACGAGCTCATGGCTTGCCTCGTCATAGTCCAGATAATAGTTGTCTATCCATTTTGCATACAGATGAACCGGTCCGTGTATCTCGGTGCTGAAATCAAACTCGTTTCCTTCCGTGCAGTTCTGATCCGTGTACCAGCCGACAACGCACGAACCTTTTACGGAGGGCCATACGGGCTTAACCCTGCCGCCCCAGTCTGCGGCGACGATATCGACCGTGCTTTCTTTTACCCAATGGAAATATACGGGATAGCTGTCGTTATCGATTCCCTCGTTCAGTTTCCATGCGGCGAGAGCTTCATCATAGCCGATAGGCTGGGTGCATTCCCTGTCTTTGAAATACATGCCGCATTTGCAGCGATAATATTCACGGCATCCGTTTTCAATTATCTGTATGCCGTTATCATCATACAGGGGCGGCGTGCGGGGGATGACCGAATCAAACTCGTGCTTTCTCGAGCTGGACATGGTTATCCAGTCTTTATGCTGATAGTCGTCATGCTCGTGGCTGAGGACACAGGTCGCGATCCTTACGGTGGCAGTACCGCCCTTGCCTGCGCCTATGGGAGCTGAAGTATATACGTCGGAGCCCGAGCCGTCGGAGCCAGCGGTGGCTTCCAACAGTCTGCATCCGGAAATGTAAACTGTTGCAGAGCCGCCCTTACCGGAGCCGATACCTGCCGCATTGTAGCCGCCGAAGCAGTTTTCGACACCGCTTCTTATATCGACCGTGATATTCTTGCTGACGTTGCCGGAGCCGATACCTGCGGCGTTGCCGCCGCCGGTCGCCTTAACAAGTATGCAGTCGTATATGATGACCTTGCCGCCGTCGGAAGCGTCACCGGAGCCGATACCGGCACCGTAGTTTCCGCCGTTGGCTGTAATTGTTCCGTCGTATATTTCAACCGTAAAGTTCTTGGCTTCGTTACCGCCGCCGATACCTGCGGCTTCCTTACCGCCCTGCGCGTTTATTGTACCGCCTTTTATGATGATCTCCATCGTTCCGGTAACGGACTCATCGCCCGTACCGATACCGGCGCCGTAGTCGCCGCCGGTGGCGGTGATATTACCGCCGAATATTTCAACGAATCCGCCGCGGTTCACGTCACCGCCGCCGATTCCGGCACCGTAGGTGTTGCCTTTTGCGATAACGTTGCCGCTGTATATCCAGATCATACCGCACTCGGTCTCGTTTCCGGAACCGATTCCGGCGCTTTCCGTGCCGCCGGTGGCGATAAGCGTTCCCGCTACATCGGGATCGAGAGACTGGGCGAATATGGCGATGCCGCGGTAATTCTTTTCAACTCCGATACCTTTTTTATAATTGACGGTCACGCCGTTTTTAAGAATAAGGTGTACGTTGCCGAGCACCGACAGCCTGCTGCCGGATTCAAAGCTTGTATCCGCAAAGTACCAGGTGGTTTCTCCGTCCGTACCTATAGTGGTCATGGAGGAGGTCAGCCTTGTCATATTCTCGGGGAGGGGACTGTATTCCAGCTCTTCCAGCGTGCTGTTATAAGTGTAATATCCACCCTCGATCCATTTTGCATAGAATTTCGTTTCGCGCACGATCTTCATGGGGAACGAAACTCTCTGATCATCCGGGCATGTCTCGTCTTTATACCATCCGGCAAAGCTGTATCCGTCACGCACGGGTACGGCGGGGGCCTGATAATCCACCGGAGGTGAAACGGTTTCGGTTATATATGTTCTGTCGGCGCAGTAATAATTCAGGTCGAAGGTGACTAACGCATCATCAGCCTCGAAAACTCTTGCGTAATGCGCTTTCCAGTACTCAACGTTGTCGATAAAGGTAGTGCATTCGTATTCCTCATAGAATTCGCCGCAGTAGCATTCGTAATATTCCTTGTGTCCGTATGCCTTGATGGAGCCGTCATCGTTAAGGACTGCACCCGTGCGGGGATAATGGGTTTTCGCCTTGTGGCATACCGTTTCGGTATACGTGAGAGTGACCTCGCTCCGGCCCTCGAGGGATCTTAATGCCTCTCCGTTCTTTCCGAGCATCTCGAAATGGCACAGATCGCCGTCAATGGTGCATGATCCGTCAGTACCTGCACCGACAGCATTACAGCCCTCGGTAGTGACGGCATAAATATTTCCGCCCAGTATAGTGAGAGAGTTGCCGGTCGCCAGAACTCCGGCACCGACAGCCGCGCCCTCATTGACTCCGCGGGCAATGATATTACCGCCGTATATGTACGTATTGAAGTCTTTCGACATATTGCCGGCACCTATGCCGGCGCCTTCATCGCCTGCGGTGGCATTGATGTTGCCGCCGTGAATATATACAGAGCCTCCGGTAGAGCCGAAATCGCTTCCGATAGCGGCGCTGTAGTCAACGCCCTCGGCAGTGACTGTACCCATCACGTCGGCGTCATTCGACTGGGCATAAACGGTTATGCTTCCGTCGTTCTCCGTGAGAAGTCCGCCGACAAATTCAACGGTGACACCGTTGCAGACGATGAGCCTCATGTCGCCCAGCGCCGTCACGGGGTAGCGGAAGGTGCACGACTCGTCTGCCACGTACCAGGTAGTCTTACCCATGTATCCCAGTGAGTAGTGGCCTCCTTCTCCGCCGTCCTCCGGATCGTAGTATTCGGTGGGGATATCCTTTTCTTCGTATTCTCCCGTTACCGTATTGAACTCAAGATAAGTGTCCGTATCAGCCGCCGCAGTACCTATGGCAGCAGCGGGAACAAGCCCCGTCACCATGGCGAGTGTCAGTATGATACTTAAGATTTTCTTTTTCATTGTGCCCTCCTGATTATATCTATACAGGGTAATTATATCACATTTGTTATATTTTCTCAATAGAAAGCGACAAAAAACAGCCGGGAAAATTTCCCGGCTGTTTTTACAAATCCATTTTTTCTTTTGTTATATTCCCTTCTTCGTCCACGGTGACGGTTACGCCGCCGTCGGAGGCATAGCGGATATCGGCCGCTGGGTTTGCCGCTTTGAGGATCTCCTCCGATTTCGTATACTGCGATATCGTTTCCCTGCTGTTGGTTATATACACAAAAGAGGGAGAAAGGATGGAAAGCGCCTCGGGGGAGCCCACGCCGTAGCCGTGGTGGGGGGCTTTGAAAACGTCGATCTTATTTCCGATCTCTTTTGCGAAGCGGGTGAGCATCATATTGATCTCCGTATGCTCAAAGGGGAGATCGGTGATATCGCCGCACAGAAGCACGGTACGCCCCGCGTATTCGAAATACGCCATGAGGCTGTTCTGATTTTCGTTGCAGACGTACTGCCCGAAAAGGCCGCCCGCCGTATCACGGAAAACCTCCAGCACCGTGTTTTTGCTGTTATATAGCTTTATCTCAACGTCACCGAAAGCGATTTCGGAAAGCGTTTCAACGTCAACGACCGTGGTGTGTGCGGCGCAGTATTCCCGCATCCTGCGGCAGTTTTCCAGTTCCGCCGCACGCGCGTCATCGTCACAGTCCTTACCCGTTCCGTCATTTTTGGTGACACCGCTGTAGCTCTTGAAATAAACGCATCCCACGTTATATTCCCGCACCATCATTTCAAGACAGCCGTAATGGTCGGGGTGGAAGTGTGTCAGCAGGATGAACTCGATATTATCCGTGCCCGCCGCACGAAAGAAGCGGCGTATCATATCCTCGTGCCACGGGCCGCCGCCCGTGTCAACGACGGCGAATTTACCGCCGTGCTCGATCACTTCCATATCGCTCCACACGGTAGGAAGAAAATGTATTTTCATATTATTTGTTCTCTTTCGATTTTTCCGCGCTGCGGATAAGGTATGCCACCAGGGATGTAAATCCGTGGTTGCAGCTTGCGATGCTCTTTGTGTGCTCCCACAGAGTGCCCGTTTTTTCCGCCATGCCGCCGAAATACGCTTTGACCTCATCGAGCACCTGAGCGCTGTATCCGTTATCGTTCAAGAGAAGCAGGCGCATAACGATGCCCATGAAGGTATTGGAGGGGTATATCTCGGGATAAATTCCTTTTTCCTCGCGGTCGGGGCCGAATTTTTCCGTCATGGTCTGCCAGAGCTCCGGAAAAGTTTCAGGGGAGGCAATGCCCATATAGAATGCGTAATACTGGCAGGTCTCGGTGCATTCCTCCGTCGCACACGGCACGCCGTCACGGTACACCTCGCGGTCACGGAAGAAAGTGCCGTTATATGAGCGCTCGATAATGACCTTTTTCAGTTTCTCCGCTTTATCACGAAGTTCTTCGTCTCCGTAAAGGTTTGCCGCCGCCTTCATCGCTCTGTAATAGAGCATGTTTGTGGGGAAATTTATATCCTGCACGAACTGGTTGCACATGGACCACTCCACGAACACCCAGTTGGGGATCCTGTCGAGAAGCCCATCGGAGTTTTCATACTGCCGGAACCATCCGAGTATCCCCATAATGCGGTCGCGGAAAGCGTCCTTCAGCTCCCTGTCACCCCTGCGGTTGAAATATCCGTCTTCAATTTCCAGAATCAGCCACAGCGCCCAGTTGGGAATATACTGGCCGTTGAAATGGTCGGCGGGATAGCACATGGGCACCATGCCCTCGGGCATATCGCGGAAGCTTTCGGGGAGCATATAGTTCTCGAGGAAATTGGTTTCCACCGCGTCCCCTCCGGTCAGATCCCATTCGGCCTTTGCCGTGAAATAGCTGTCGCAAAGCCAGCCGGCGCGCTCTCTCGTGGGGCAGTCCATATAGAGGTCGGCGCAGTTCTGCAGGAACGATTCCCTTGCTCCGTCGAAAAGCTTTCTGAGCTCGGGGTCGCTCCCCCCGTATTCCGCCGTGATGGGCTGGGGGCATATAAGCTCCCTCATCCCAATGCGGGAAACGGTCATATCGCCGTCCCTTGAAATGAGCTTCAGATATTTGAAGCCTATGGGATTGACGGTATCAAAGGAATATTTTCCCGCTTCCATGTCAAGGCGGATAACGTTGCAGCAGTAGAGGCGAAGAGGCCTTATGTCGCCGTCCTCCTGAAGGAGCTCGTCAAACAGAAGATACAGAGTTCCCGCCTTTCTGCAATCAATGTCAAGAGTCAGGATACCGGTCTTCTCGCAGGGGAAAGAAAGCATCTGCATATCCCCGTCCGATAGAGAAACCTCTCCCGAAAAGGGCTCTTTTTTCTGCCCGAAGGCTGTATTTTTCATCTCCTGGATCTCGTCCGTGAGATGTATTTCCAGTTCGTTTTCATAGTATCCGTCAAGAAGACCGCACCAGCGGTCCTTGATGTGCACCAGAGAGCGGTCCTTGAAATACTCCTCCGGTATCACGTCAAACTGCACTTTTCCCGAAGCTACAAGCTCGTCCGGCGCGGTGACGGGGTAAGTATAAGGCTCGAGGCGTCGGGGAATAAGCCGTTTTTTCTCCGTGATCACCGTCTCCGCAACCGCGGCGGTGGAGGATTTCCCGCCTACCCGCCAGTTGTGGCAGTCGGGGGTAAGGCGGTATGCCTCGGCAAATCCCCTCTGATAACTGTATCGCTGTATTTTTCTCACCCGCTCGGAAAGTCTGTACCACGAAAAACCGCGATCCCCGGTGGCCGCCTGAACGGTATCTCCGCACACGAGCTCGCACTGAATGAATCCGGGCTGCTGCAGTGTATCGAAGCTGTTGACATAATAATTGACGACCTCGATCGCAAGGTGATTCTCACCCTTCTCCGGGCACAGCACGATCTCGTCCACACGGTAGTATCCGTGTGCGGCGCGGGCAGGCCCCTCATAACAGAACGACCCGTTGAGATACACGCGGTAAATGCCGGATGTGGCGACTCTGAGAACGGTCTTCCCTCCCGCACTCTCAAAAGCGCAGTACAGCCCGAGAGTTATATTCATTTCTTTTTCGGTGCCCTTTTCCCATGCGGGGAGAGCTTTTATAAAGGGATTGTAGTCGCATATCCTGTTCATGGCGTGACCTTCCTTTGCATTTGTGAGGATTGTTTACTGAATTTTATTAATTATAACACAAAAGAACTTGACAGGCTACACTTTTTCCGAATTTTGATTCCCCGAAGGTATTCGGCGGTGGTCCTCGCGTAATCTCTTATGATCTTGTCGTCCATGTATTCCCCGCCGTATCGCATGGCATCGACCGGTTGAGTGATCGTATCGGAAACGGTGTTCCGGTTCTCCGCGTTCTGCTTGATGCCGAACAGATCCATTATCTCATACGCATGATACGTGGCGCTCCGCCCGGTCTTGAGGGAATTTTGTGTTTTCTCTTGACTTTCCGGTGTAAGTGTGGTACTATCATTGTCAGCGGAGACATCCAACACTGCACGGGAATTATCATTCCCCAGCACAGTTGGATTCTCCGCTATTTTTTGTCGCTGATATTGATAATATCATAAAGCACAGCGGAGCCGTCATCCTTGACACCCACAAGCACATCGGCGGAATATCCGTTTTCTCCTACTTTAGCCGCCGCTTTCACCATACGCTGTGCCGATTTCATATCGCCTTTTTTAATATACTCACGATATTTTCTGTCGTTTTTATCGTTTGTATATTTTATTGTTTCGGCGATAGCCTCATATTTTGCTTTCAGTCTCTCTCCGGAAAGAAAACCGTCGGGAACATAACGAAGTATATCTTTGCTATTGACATTTTCTAAAACTTTTGATACACTAATTATAGACGAGCGAGAACGTATATCACCGACTTTTTTCGGAGAGTGCGTATCAACGACCTCGTCTTTCTTTATCCCTTCTTGGCTGATTACTACATACAATGTATTTTTACCATCCGCAAGTATTTTTGCACCGAATCTAACAGGTATAAAATAGTCACCGTCAATATATCCGCCCAACAATTCTACGAACTCTACTGTTGTAGAATCATAAAAATAGCGGTTTCGATGAACTTCTAAACCAACTGCATTTTGAATTGCTTGCTGAATATTTGGAAATAGTTTCACAAGTTGTTGTGCATTAGTGATTATATCTGTTGATGATTTTGTAATGCTTTCTGACAATGTTCTATGACTAAGCGTAACTTCAATTTCAAAATCCTCAATGCTGTAATCGCCGAAAATTTCAAAATATTCACCGAACTTTTTGACAGCATCTTTAATGATACTGACCTTTTGTTTTTCTATTTCTTGTATCTTGCTTTCAATAGCTGAATCCGCTTCAATATGCTCTTCAACTTCAATGGTTTTATCTCGCAATATCTGTTCTCTTTCAGTTTCCGCCATTTTCCGGGATTTTTGCTCTTTCCCTTGACTTTTCGGAGAAACTTGTGATATACTACGGATGAAGCCAGAGCTCTTTCCTTCCAAAAGTGGCATTTGCGCACTGAGGAATTGGAACCATGCTTTGGTTTCTTTCTTGTTTTCACACAAATAAAGAATATTATCATTGAGCTTTGATATATCGGCTTTTTTGTCGGAAATTTCACGCACGGCAGAAGCGCCGGAATAGGTGGCGGCAACCTCTTTGATTGACGTAGCAAATATACTCCGTCCGTCATCCATCTTTTCAAGGTCGAACTTAG
>JAZUGU010000121.1:0-17135 GCA_045641325.1 Candidatus Avispirillum sp. | reverse complement strand
CTTTCGAATTCCGTGATGGCTTTTTCCGCATCGGCGATCTGGGTATCAAGCTCCGATACCAGCGCCTCGGATGCCTGGATCTTCTGACCGACGGTGCTGACCAGGTAGTCCAGATACTCTTTTCTCTGTGCGACCTCCGACTGCTCGCTCTCGATATTCGCTATCTGCTGTTCGAGATCCGCCTGCTTTGCCTCAAGGTCCGCTATCTGCTGCTCGTATTTCTGAACGGAAGCGTTGCTCGCCGAAACGGGCTTTACTGCCGCAGGCGACACGAAAAGAGATGCCGCAAGTACTGCCGCAAGAGCAAAGGTTACCGGTCTTATTATTTTCTTTATTTTAATTTTTTTCATGATTTATGATTTAAGATATTTGGAAAGGGACACGACGGAGCCGATGATGCCCGTCACGATACCCACTACGAGGAATCCCGCCGCCATGGGAAGCGCCACCTTGGAATAATCAAGGATCTGGATCACCTGCAGGTCTGCAAATGCGGTGGACTCTATGTAGTTATATACGTACGTTTCGATGAGGAAGCCGAGAACGCTGGCGACCGCTCCTATGATAACGCCCTCGAAAACGAAGGGGGTTATGATGAAGTTATTGGTAGCGCCCACGTACCTCATGACCTGAATTTCCAGCTTTCTCGCATACACCGCCGCCTTTATGGTATTGATGATGACGAAAACGCTGACGACGAACAGGATCACGAGGAACCAGGTGAACACGAGAAGGATACCGCTTTTCAGCTTATCTATGGTACGCGCCGTCTGGTACACGCTGTTTATTTTGCTGACGCCCTCGATATTGCGGAGCCTTGACTCAAGGTCGAATATCTTGGTTTCGTCGGAACCTTTATAGATCACCTCGAAGGACTCGCACAGGGGGTTGTTCTCGCCGGAGAAATCATCGTAGACCTCTGCATGGTCGGGGCTTTCCGCCTTGAGCTTTTCAAGGGATTCTTCTTTGGTTATTCTCTTGCAGGTGTCAACGTAGTCACACTGCTTTATCTGGCGTTCCACTTCTTTGACGGCGTCTTCTTCAAGTTCTCTGTCGCAGAACACCATTATCTCGTTGAGCTTTGCAACGTTTTCAAGGTTTACGTTGATATTGATGACCAGCATGGCAAAGCAGCCGAGCACCACGAGACAGCTCATAAGGACGGCCACGGATGCCGCCGACATCACGCCGTTGCGCCACAGGCTCGTAAATGCCTGGGACAGGAAAAACCGTGTACTGTAATGCTTTTTCAACTGAACATACCTCCTACACGGTCTTCGACGATCTTGCCGTCTTTCAGGATGACAACTCTCTGCTTATAATAGTCCACCAGGTTCTTTTCATGTGTTACCACGATGACCGTTTTGCCCAGCTTGTTTATTCTCATAAGCAGGTTCATGATCTCGATACTCATCTTGGGGTCGATGTTGCCCGTAGGCTCGTCGGCAATGATTATCTTGGGGTTATTGGCGAGAGCTCTTGCCAGCGCCACTCTCTGCTGTTCACCGCCGGAAAGCTCGTTGGGGAAGCAGGTCATTTTCTCCGCCAGGTTTACCGTGGTAAGGATCGCCGGAACACGGCGCTTTATCATGGCACGGGGAGTTCCGATGACCTGCATGGCGAATGCCACGTTCTCATATACGGTTTTGTTGGGGAACAGGCGGAAGTCCTGGAAGACCACGCCCAGTTCTCTTCTGTAATAGGGGATATCACGGTTCTTGATCTTGGAAAGATTATAGTCTCCGACTATAAGGGAACCGGATGTGACGGCCTCTTCACGGAGAAGGAGCTTCATCATTGTGGTCTTTCCGGCTCCGGAATGGCCGACGATGAAGACGAACTCGCCGTCGTCAACGTGGAGATCCACGCCGTCGAGAGCAAGGGTACCGTTTGAAGTATACGCCTTCTTGACGTTTTTGAAGTCAATCATATGTGTTTCCTTTATAAATTATTATCAGTTCTTACCCGATTTGGTTGCCAGATACTTTTTGACCATCAGCGCCACCTTGAAGGTGATGGCATGGTCGAACTCTCTCAGATCGAGGCCCGTGAGCTTACGGATCTTTTCAAGTCTGTACACCAGGGTGTTTCTGTGGACGAACAGCTTTCTGGACGTTTCGGAAACGTTCAGGTTATTCTCGAAGAAGCACTGGATGGTGAGGAGTGTTTCACGGTCCAGATTATCGAGCGAGCCGTTCTTGAAGACCTCCTGCAAAAACATCTCGCAGAGGGTGGTGGGAAGCTGATAGATAAGTCTGCCGATGCCCAGGTTTTCGTAGGAGATGATATTCTTCTCCGTATCGAACACCTTTCCGACCTCAAGTGCCACCTGCGCTTCCTTATAGGAACGGGCAAGGTCCTTGATGTTATCCACCACGGTACCGACTCCGATGGTGACCTTTGCATAGAACTCGGAATTGAGTGTATCTGCGATGGATTTCGCCAGCTTTTCAATCTTCTTCACGTCGTATCCGAGGCCCAGCTCCTTGATGAGGACGATATCGTGCTCGCCTACGCTGATAACGTAGTCCTTATTGCGGTCCGGGAAAATGTTCTGGACTGCATCAAAGGGAAGCACGTCGGTCTTCGTCAGGAACTTGATGAGGAACACGACGCGGGGCTCGTCTGCATTGAAGCGGAGCTCCTTGGATTTGATATAAATATCGCTGGGAAGGATATTATCGAGAATGACGTTTTTGATGAAGGAATTGCGGTCGTATTTCTCGTCGTAAAGATTCTTGATATTGGAAAGAGAAATGGAAAGGATCGCCGCAAACTTCTCTGCTGTCTTATCCTCGCCCTCCACGAATACGATATACTCCCATTTCGATCCCGTTCCCACGGGGAGGTAGGTGTATCCGTTCAGCGTGACGGGCTCCGAAGAAAATGCCATCTCGTCTTTTGCTTCCTGACGTGTTTCGCCGATCTTCACCAGCTCGCTGCACGCAATTACGGCTCCGGTCTCGTCGATAACTCCTATGGTACGGTCTACTGCATCCGTCATCTGATGGATGATGCCCTGAAACAAACGGTTTGCCATTTTTAGTTCTCCTGTTTCATTAATTTTGTCTTGTGTAACCTGTACTATATTCTACATCATCTTTTGTCAATTTTCAATAGGTAATTTGCATTTTTTCATAAAAACCGTGATACATTTGGCTGAAAATCATTGCTTTTGACCATTTTTGCCATGATTCCATATGGGAAAATGCACTTGTGCAAATCGCATAATCACAGGAGTTCAAAGCAGTATGAAAGGCACGAAAGCACAAAGGATGAGGCCGTTTCCGTTCTGAGGATACGCTTGCCGAGACCGACGGAGATCATGCCGTTTTCCTTTGCAAAAGAGGCTTCAGCCGGAGAAAAACCGCCCTCACTGCCGATCATCACGGACACGGTATCGCTTTTTCCCGTGCCCTCAAGGACGCCCTTCAGCGTTTTATTTCCCTCGTCCTCGTAGCAGAACAGGGGGATATCCGCGCCGGATGCCTCCGCTACCGCTTCCTTATAGGTAAGCAGGCCGCACACTTCGGGGATCATGCCTCTGCCGCACTGCTTTGCGGCCTCCTCCGCGATCTTCTGCCAGCGGACGGCTTTTTTTGCGGCATCCTTTTTATCGAGGCGCACGATGCACCGTTCGGAAATGAACGGAACGACGCGCGCGGCTCCGCATTCCACCGCTTTCTGCACCACCGTATCGAATTTGTCGCCCTTGACCAGGGCCTGATATACCGTTGCACGGTACGGAGGCTCGGAAAGGCTCGCCCTCTCGCTCTCAACGCAAAGGGTGACGGTCTCTCCCGTTTTCTCCACCCTGCAGAAATATTCTCTGCCGCCGCCGTCACACACGGTGACGGCCTCTCCGGGTTTCATACGGAGACTTTTCGTTATATGTACGGCGTCCTCTCCGAAGATGAGGACGGTGCGTTCACCGTTTTCACGGGTTCCTATCTGGGAGGGCTCAATAAAAAATCTTGGCATATGCTTCCCCGTTTCACAAATTTTCACGGATACATTATACCTCGTAACGGCCTTTTTGTCAACTCGATGAGAGTGCCGCGCAAATTTTCTTCAATTAATTATAAAAAATTTAACCGTTTTGCAACACAAAGGAATAAAAATGTGATATACTTTTAATTTAGATAATTATGCGGTGCCCCGAAAACCGGTGTGCCGCTCATCCCAAAAGGAGCACATGATGACAGAAGTATCGAATCTCGTTAAGATTTACGGCACCAACATGGCGCTGAACGACGTTTCGTTCACCGTGGGTGACCGTGAGATCCTGGGATTTCTCGGCCCCAACGGTGCCGGGAAAACTACTACCATGAACATAATGACGGGGTATATCGCCTCCGATGCCGGAACTGTTAAAATAGACGGCATCGACATTTCGGAAAAGCCCTCCGAGGCAAAGCGCCTCATAGGATTTCTTCCCGAGATCCCCCCGCTGTATCCCGATATGACCGTTTCGGAATATCTTTATTTCGTATGCGAGCTGAAAAACTGCAAGTACGACAGAAAAGCGCACGTGGACGAGATCCTCAAGGTATGCAGGCTTTCGGACGTGGGCCGCAGACTGATAAAGAATCTTTCCAAGGGCTACCGTCAGAGAGTGGGCATCGCCCAGGCTCTGGTGGGGAACCCCAAGGTGCTGATCTTCGACGAGCCCACCGTCGGCCTCGATCCCAAGCAGATCATCGAGGTGAGAAACCTTATCAGGACTCTCGGGCGCGATCACACCGTGATCCTTTCCACCCACATCCTCTCCGAGGTGCAGGCGGTGTGCGACCGCATCGTCATCATCAACGAAGGAAAGATCCTTGCCGATGAAAAATCGGAGAGCATCACCCGCGCGGTCAACGAAAACGCGAAATACATGCTGAAGATAATCGGCTCACAGCGCGAGGTCTCCGAAGCGCTCCGGGAAGTGCCCGGCGTCGTTTCCGTGCAGATATCCGGCGGCGCGGAGCGCGATGCCTTCACCTACCACATTGAGAGCGAAGCCGGAAAAGACGTCCGCCGTGACGTATTCTTCAGAATGGCGGAGAAAGGCTTCCCCATCATCGAGCTTTCCCGCGAGGGAGTTTCACTTGAAGAGATATTCATCAGACTTACGGATCCCGCAAAGGAACGTAAAGGAAGGAGTGCAAGATGACAGCCGTATTCAAGCGTGAGCTGCGCTCATATTTCACCACTCCCACGGGGTACGTCTTTGCGGCGGTATTCCTCTGCGCCGCGGGATTTCTTTTCAGCCTTACCACCCTGCAGATGCAGACCAACGATGTTTCGGGATACTATCAGTTCCTGATGTACGCATACATCATAATCATCCCGCTTCTCACCATGAAATCATTTGCGGAGGAGAAAAAGGCGAAAACGGAGCAGCTGCTCCTCACCTCGCCCGTCAGCCTCACCTCCATCGTTCTCGGCAAGTTCTTTGCCGCCGCCGTCATGTTCTGCGGCACGGTCGCGCTGACGTTCGTTTTCTCGATCCCGCTCGCCGTTTATTCCGATCCCAACTGGGCGAAGATCTTCGGCTGCACCATCGGCATCGTCCTCATCGGGCTCTGCTTTATCGCGGTCGGTCTCTTTATGTCCTCGCTGACGGAAAGCCAGTTCACGGCGGCGCTCTCCACCATCGCAGTCCTTGCGGGACTTGTGGTAGTTGCGGTCCTCAACGGGCTCATCAACAACTACTATCTGCGTCTGGTGCTCGACTGGATATCCATTTATTCCCGTTTCAGGAATTTCACCTACGGAATATTCGACATACCCTCTGCGGTCTATTATCTGACCGTGTGTGCCGTATTCCTCTTCCTCACGGTGCGCGTCTATGACCGCCGCCGTACGGTTTAAGGGAGGCACGGCATGAAATATTACAACGATAAAAAGAAAAAATACGCTCTTATCGGCACTGCCGCAACTGCTCTTCTTATTGCCGCGGCGGTCGTTCTGAACATTATCGTATACGCTCTGGCTGACAAGTTCATGTGGTATATAGATATGACAAAGGGACAGGTTTATTCTCTGTGCGATGCAACGAAGGAACTCCTCTCCGACGTTGAGGACGACGTGAACATCTACTTCGCTGTCGAGCCCGACAGAGTTTACGAGACCTCCCCCAGCCTTTTCTACGTTTATCAGACCGCTCTCCAGATGGAGGCCGAATTCGACACGATCCACGTGAAATGCGTGGACATAATCAAGAATCCCGCATTCTTCAAGGAATACCACACCATGGCGGCGCAGGACATCTACACCACCTCCGTCATCGTGGAAAGCGGAACGGAATTCCGCCTTTACACCGTGGATGCGTTCTTCATCAAGAACGAGGACGGCAAGGTCTGGGCATATGAGGGCGAATACAAAATGGTATCCGCCATCCTCACCGTGACGCAGGCGAAGATGCCCGTGGTCGCTTTCACCGCATCCCACGGAGAAAAGACCGGGGACAACGCCTCCGCTCTCGTATCCCTGTTCTCCGACGGCGGATTTGAGGTGGTCGATGTTGACCTCTCCCGTGAAGAATTGCCCGAGGACGTACGCATCGTGGTAGTAAACGATCCCGTTTACGATTTCGCCGGGATCGAGGCAGGAGAAGAATCCAACGAGATCAAAAAGCTGGACGGCTTCATGGACACCTACGGAACTCTCATGGTGTTCTCATCACCCTCCAACGCGGGAAATCTCAAAAATCTCAGCGAATTCCTTTCCGAATGGGGCATTTCGTTTACCCCGGACACCTACGTTAAGGATACGGAAAATTCCCTTTCCGTTGACGGCAAGAAGATCATTGCGGACTACCAGTCCGACACGATGGGCGCTTCCCTCTATCTTGACATTTCCAACATGGATAACGCGCCCAAGACCGTCATGGGCAACGCCATGCCGCTGAACCTCCTCTTTGACGAGGACGACCAGCTTGACGGCACGAAGGAGACCTCCCCCGTGCTGACCGCCCACGACAGCGCCGTGGCAGTTTCCGCCGACGGCGAAACGGATGCGGGTGGTGCCGCGCTTCTCACCGTGACCCGCGAGACACGCCTCATCGACAACGAATATTATTATTCCTACGTTCTGGTGGGCGGCTCCGCGGATTTTCTCTCCGACACTTATCTCAATTCCACATCGTTTGCGAACCGCGACATCATCTTCAACACCATGAAGACCACCGGCATCAAGCGTATCATGGCAAGCATCGAATACAAGGTGCTGGACGACACCGAGATGCCCGTTTCCACCGCTGACGCCAACCGCTGGACAGTGGCTCTCACTCTGGTGATGCCCGTCATATTCGCGGCGGCAGGCATCATCGTTTACGTCAGGAGAAAGAATTTATGAAGCGGCAGAACATTCTCCTCATAGTGCTCGCAGCTCTGTTCGCCGTTCTAATTGCAGTTTATTTCATATTCGTAAAGCCCGGAACGGACGAAACGAAGACGGGTGACGAAACCGGCACTCCCGAAACGGAGGAGGGAGAGGATCTTGGCATTTCCGACAGATATTTTCTGTTCTCCTCTCTTGAAAGGTCCGATATCGCCTCTATCGAGGTAAAAAATGAAAAGTGCTCCTACACCTTCGTTTCCGACGACAACGGCGATTTTCACCTGAAGGGCTTCGAATCGCTGAATATCGATCCGGAGAAGCTGGCATCCCTCGTCAGCGTGAGCACCTACACTCTGGCAAAAACCAAGGTGGGCTCCGCTCTCCCCGATGAAAAGCTCGGGGAATACGGTCTTCTCGATCCGCAGGCATACTGGATAGTCACCGACCGGGACGGAAACCGTTTCAGAGTTTTCGTCGGCGACAGACTTCTTACGGGCGGCGGATACTACTGCATGTTCGACGGCAGGCGCAGCGTTTACGTTCTTGGCACGGAGGTGGAGGACGCCATCCTCTCGACGCCGGAACATTTCGTGACTCCCGTTATCTGTGCGGGCATCTCCCAGAACGACTACTTCACCGTGGACAATTTCACCGTTTTCCGGAACGGCGAGCCCATGACACGCATCCGTCTCGTTCCCAAGGAGGAACAGATAAATCCCGATGCCCTTGCCGAGTGCATAATGGATTATCCCACGGCATACTACCCCAACACCTCCCTTTACTACGAAATACTCTACAAGTTCATGGCGTTCACCGCCGATGAGTGTGTAAAGATAGATGCCTCCGACGAGGACTATGAAAAATACGGCCTCGCCGACCCCGCCCACGTGATCATATTCGATTACGGCGGACACAGCTACCGCATCTACTTCAGCGCGCTGACGGACGGCAAATACTACGTATTCTCAAATCTCTATCCGGACGTCATAGGCTACGTTGATGCGGACGGCTTCAAGTTCCTTGAATACGATCTCATCAAATGGATAGACCCGTACGTTTTCCAGCAGTATATCAACGACATCGACGAGATATCCGTGACGAGCGGCGACGTTGACGCAACGTTCCGCATCGCTCACAGCCCCATGGAGAATCCCAAGGATGACAGAGCGGAAAAGATCACCGTTACCGCCAACGGAAAAACTCTTTCCGAAAGCGCATCGGAAAACTTCCGCCAGTATTACAAGAATCTGCTGGCCATCTCCATCCGTGACTACTGCACCGCAGACGAGTACTGCCCTCTTTCGGCGGAGGAGCTGAAGGCTCTCGCCGACGACAAGGATGCGGCATACCTTACTTTCACCTACAAAAAGCTCTCCGGAGACGAAGGGACTCTGCGTTTCTACCGCTATTCCACCCGCCACTCGCTGGTGACCGTGGACGGCATCGGTGAATTTTACGTGCTCACCGACCTTATCGACAAGATAAAAAACGACACCGTCAGGATCCTCTCGGGAGAAGAGATCGTTGCATATTCCAAGAACTGAAAAGGAAGGAAAATTCAAATGAAAAAATTTATAAGCCTGCTTCTCGCGGCAGTTATGCTCCTTTCCCTCACCGCCTGCGGCAAGGGTGAAAAGGAAAATGAAGAGGAAAAGCATTATTCCGCAGACGACATCGCAATATCCACGGAGCATTTCAGCTTCACAAGAGCGGAAGTTTCCTACATTTTCCACAAGAACTACTCCGATTTCAAATACAATTATCCCGACAGCGTGGATATGTACAATATCGACACCTCCGCGTCTCTGAAAGACCAGGTATATCACGACGATCTCACCTGGTTCAGATACTTCGCGGATGCCGCAACGGAATACATGTCCCAGATCCTCGTATACTGCGAGGGCGCATATGAGGAGGGCATCGAGCTCACCGACGAAGACCGCGAGGAAATAGAGAAAACCGTCAGAACCTGGACGGATTATGCAAAAAAATACGAATACACCGAGAGTGAGCTTTTCGGCAAATACTTCAATAAAGACGTGACAGCCGACACCCTGCGTGCTTTTCTCGAAAAAGAGGGGCTTGCCAACGCATACCGCAACAAGGTGGTATCCGGCTTTGATTTCTCGGACGAGGATCTCTCCGCTTTCGCCGACAAAAATCCCGATCAATTCCTCTACGTTGACTACCTGAAATTCACCGTTGACGAGGACGAAACGGACACCCCCCGGGAATACGCCGACAGGCTGGCGGCAGCAAAGACCGCAGACGAATACCTCACCGTTGTCAACGACTATCTGGTAAATGTTCTCGATCAGGACGAGGCCGACATCAAGCTTGATGACTGTTCCGTTAAGGGCGAGCTGAAAAAAACTTACAGCGAATACAGCGATTGGGCTTTCGGCGGCGCGAAGGCCGGCGAGACCTTCACGAAAGAGAACGCCGTGGACGGTCAGTACACCGTATACATGCTCACCGCAGAGCCTTACCGTGACGAAGTGCTCACCAAGAACGTGAGGATCATACAGGAGAACATCTCATCCCACAAGAGCTACAAGGAGACCATTGATTATCTGAACGGTCTTATTGACGACTGGAAAGAGGAAGGCGGCACAGAGGACGGTTTCGCCGCTCTCGCGGAGAAGAAATCCGAGGACAGCGAAACCAAGGATTTCGGCGGTCTGATCTCTGCCGTTGCCCGTTATGACGAAAGCGTTGCAGAGGGCATCAGAGAATGGCTCTTCCAGGAAGGCAGAGCCATCGGCGACACCGGTGTCGTCAAGGGTGATGATTGCTACTACGCCGTATATTTCTGCGGCGAAGAGGATGCGGGCTGGAAGATAACCGCCAGCATCGGCAAAGCGCAGGAGGAGCTCCAGTCCGTATATGATGGTCTGGAAGAAAAGCACCCCGCCACCGTCGACACCGACGTGGTTGACAGCCTTGAAGCATAACCTCACCGGATACCCTATTGACTTTAATTGCATTGTATAGTATCATATACACAACAAATACAGGAAGGAACATATATAATGACTGACGAAGAAAGAAAGGTCCTTGAGGATGCCACGGTAAAAGGCAAATTCCTCATGTATAAAGACCGCCCTCTCGTACGCGAGGGAAACACCATCATATACGGAAATCTCGATGACGAATACGTGCTCCAGCTCATCATCATGAATGAGAAGGAGTTCAGAGGACAGATGGTCCCCGACAAGATCATCATCCAGATCACCAAGACCGACAAAGAGCTGTCCGACGGCGAAAAGATCGTGAAGCAGGAGCTGAAAACCGGCTTTGCGGAAGCATTTGAACTCGGAGTTGTCTGGCTCGAAAGACTTATCGGAGAATAAATTTTATATAACCGGAGGTATACACCATGTCTGATCTGAACGACAAAATCAACGAACTCAACAACACCGCCGATACTACGGCTGAGTACGATCAGAACGACATTGAGCAGAACAAGGTGATGGCGATCCTTGCATACCTGTCATGGCTCGTTCTCATTCCCATCTTTGCGGCAAAAGAATCCAAGTTTGCACGCTTCCACGCAAATCAGGGTCTCGTGCTTGCAATTGCGGAGATCATCTGCTGGGTTGTTCTCGGCATCCTTTGCAACATCCCCCTTATCGGCTGGATATTCGCTATCGCCGAAAGTCTCTTCAGCCTCGTATGTGTGATCTTTGCCGTGATCGGTATTGCAAATGCCGCCAACGGAAAAGCAAAAGAGCTTCCCATCGTAGGCAAGTTCAAAATTCTGAAATAATAAAAAAAAGAAGCTCCGCTAACGGAGCGCACACATAGGGATTTTTTCACCGCTGAACGGAAAGAGAAAAAGGCAAAAAACGAAGAATGGCGGGGAATTTTCCGAACATCTAATGAAAAAATGACCGAAACGAGAGTTTCGGTCATTTTGTTATATCTTTCCTTTGGCCGTTTCGGACGTCTGCCGTACCTCAGCCTTTAGGCTGTTACGCCGACGGCGCTCCGAAACGAACAATCAGCGGCGCCTCTCTCCCTATGTAAACGCTCCTGACTGCGGAGCTTTTTTTATTGATTCTCTTTTTTGAAGCCGTTCAGGTAGCCTTTAAGCATTGCGGGCAGATAGAGGACCGCAAATATCACGAAGCTTACAAGCTCGCACCACACGAACACGAACGATGCGGTGGTATCCGCATACAGCGTTTCGGGGATGGCATAGAATGCAAAGGACAGATAGAAGATGGGGCCCTCAAAGAAATTCCAATGATAGAAATTGAGGAGGAGAAGCACCGCGCCGTATGCGCAAAGAGATGCTCCGCAGGCAAGGAACGCATATCCGAGGGAGGGCTTTAATTCCGTTTCCCCTGCGGCACGGAGGTACTTTACGTCATTTTCGCCCAGCTTTTCAAGATATCTTCTCAGCCCGAAATAACATATGACGAAGCACACCGCGGCGGAAAGGATCATTCCGACGACTATCCTCGTTTCGGTGGATATGATATCTATCCCCAGAGCCTTTACCACGGAACGCAGTATCATCACCACAAGATACGAGGTGACGCCGATTATCGCAAGGAATCCCGCTATAAGCGGTATCTGCTTGAACATATCCATTAGTCTTTTCATATCTGCACGTCCTTATTCTTTCCTTATGTCAATGATACACGAATTTCAGTTCTCTGTCAACGGATTTTCGTACAACGATTTTATTTCTTCCCGCACGCCGCAGACGTTGTTCTTTATTTCCTCGTATCCGTAGAAAACACTTCCGCCGTAATTCCCGGCATCACGGGCAAAGGCTACCTGCTCCGCGAGCGTTCCCTCGGGGGCGCTCCATTCATCGTATCTGTATGCTCCGTGGCATATGACCAGCTTCACGCCGGAATCCGCGGTGATCATTTTCCACCAGTCGCACAGGTCGCAGTAGGGTGCGGCGCTCTCGTCGTTCCTCCAGTAGAGCTGCGGAGCGATATAATCAACCCATCCGCCTTTTATCCACGATACGGTATCGCAGAATATGTCGTAATACGACTGTGTTCCTGCGGTAAGGCTTCCGCTTTCGTCACCGTATCCGTTTTTCCAGATACCGAAGGGGGACACACCGAAAAGGCAGTTTTCATCGGCTTCTTTCACCGTATCGTACACAAGCTTTATCAGCGTGTTCACGTTGTCACGGCGCCAGTCTTCCGTATTTTCGAAATCTCCGCCGTACCGGGCAAAGGTTTCCTTATCGTCAAAAGCGACTTCCGTTCCGTTTTCGTCATAAGCGGGATAGGGATAGAAATAATCGTCGAAAACGATGCCGTCAACGTCGTAATTTTCAACTATCTCGCGGACACCCTCGGCAACGGTCTCCCGCACCTCGGGAATTCCGCAGTCGTAATAGAGCTTTCCGTCCGCATATTTCACGCACCAGGAGGGATTCTTTGCGGCGGGGCATTTTTCATCGAGATCGGAAGCGTCGCCGCCGACGGCGATACGCAGAGGATTTATCCATGCGTGGACGGCGATGCCCTCTCTGTGTGCCGCCTCCGTCATATATGCAAGGGTGTCAAGTGTCAGCGTGCCGTCTGAGGAAAGGCAGGATGACACGGGGAAAATATCGGATTCGTACAGGGCATCGGACGAGGGGCGCACCTGGAAAAATACGGTATTGAGCCCGGTATCCTTCACGGTTTTAACAATGCCGTCTATCTCCGCTTTCAGCGCATCGGCGCCAAGGTCCGGGGATGAGGGGAAATCGAGGTTCCATACGGATGCGATCCACGTGCCTTTTATTTCGTCAAAGGAAAGGGCGGTCCTTTCCGCTCCGGCTTCACCGTCATCCTTTGAGATAAGCACTATCGCCGCAATGATCCCGGAAAACAGCAGCACGAATGCAACGCACACGCACACCACCGCCCGGAACGTTTTTTTATCATCCGTCAGCTTCAATCCGTATCACCTCCCTAAAATATACTTGTCCTCATGTCCGTTTATTACATTACGATTATACAGAAAATGTCGCTTTCTGTCAACAGAAAAAAGGGGCTGTAAAAAGTACAGAATCGCCGTTTGAGTCATCGTCGGCGTACAAAGGTACGCCGGAGGGCTCAAACGGCGATAGAAAAGCAAAGCAATTTCAAATAAAACGGAGAAACTTACCTTTTGCAGATACTTTCCTCCGTTTTTCCTGTTATTGCTTTGCCTTTTCGATCTGTGTTTTTTCAGACCCTTTTCATTAAAGCTTGATGAGCTCTGCGGTAAACGCGCGGCAGGTGTGTGCGGGGCAGGTGAACGCGATAGTGCCCTCTACGGAGCGGATCTTTTCGCCGGTGAAAATATCGGTGAATACCATGCCGTAGCCGCTGTTGAGCGTTACGCCCATATCATAGAGCTGGATGCGCTGCCATACTTCGTTGTCCTTGAAGTTCGTGCACAGGTGAGCGTACTTGCCGCCGGACAGATGCTTGAAGAGCTGCCATACCTCGTCATCTCCGCCTATGCTGTACGGAGGACGTGCTTCCTCATCCTGGTTGATGGCGATGAGGGCCTGATTCTTGAGAACTGCAAGAGTCTCTTCGTCGCAGTTTCTGATGTCACAGCCTATCATTAGAGGAGAGCCCATGTAGCACCAGAGAGCGAAATGAGTTTTATACTGCTCTGCGTTGCAGCCGCCGGCATAGCCTACGTTGCCCTTGCCGAACATGCCGCAGATGAGCATATCCATATCGTTGTAGCATCCGGGAGCGGAGGACTCCAGCTTATCGAGCTGGCTCTTCGCGATATTGCGGAAGGATTCCTCGCTGTCGATGATGTCACCGGTGGAACGGTATATGTGAGCGCCTGCGCTTCTTGCCCATGCCCATACGTTTTCAACGCCCCAGTTGCAGGCGGAGAACACGATGTCACGTCCGGTAGCCTTCAGTGCCATGCCCATACGGCGGTAAAGCAGAGGAGCATTGTTGCTGAAGTTTGCGGGCTTGCCGCAGTAGTCGTATTTCAGATAGTCAACGTCCCAGTCCGCAAAGGTCTGGGCATCCAGATACTCACGGTCGAAGCTGGCGGGATATCCGGCGCAGGTAAGAGTTCCGGCACAGGAATACATACCGAATTTCAGTCCCTTGGAATGGATGTAGTCTGCAAGATACTTCATGCCGTGGGGGAATTTAGCGGGATCGGGAACGATCTTTCCGTCTGCGCCTCTCTCGCGGAGCGACCAGCAGTCGTCGATGACAACGTACTCATAGCCTGCATCCTTAAGGCCTCTCTCGACCATGGCGTCAGCGGTCTCCATGATAAGTGCTTCGGAAATATCCGCACCGAAGGTGTTCCAGGAGTTCCAGCCCATAGGCGGTCTCTGTGCTAACATAATGTTTACCTCTCGTTATTCTTTTTCGCTAAAAGGATTAGCTGTTTTAATTATAAACGACTATTTTTTCATTTGCAATAGAAACGGGAAAATATCTTTTTTCAATCGACAAAAAACGGTTTACAAAGGTCCTGAACTGTGATATACTGTATGGCGATGAAAATAACCGTTGGTAGCTCAGCTGGATAGAGCACCGGATTCCGATTCCGGGTGTCGCGGGTTCAAATCCTGTCCGACGGGCCAAAAATTTCCCGTTCCGATGGAGCGGGAAATTTTTTATCCAAGCCGCAGGCTTGGTATCTCATCACACCGCAGGTGTGTATATCATCAAAGGCGGCAAAGCCGCTTTTGTATCTCATCACGGCGTCAGCCGTGTATATCATCCGCCGTATGGCGGTATCTCATCACGGCGCAGCCGTGTATATCATCCGCCTTATGGCGGTATATCATCAAAGGCGGCATGCCGCCTTTGCATCTCATCACGGCATCGCCGTGTATCGTTCCTCTGCGGCTTGATGATATGTAACGCTTCGCCTGGATTTTTCTTTACATCCCCCCGCAAACGTGATATAATCATATAAACACTTCCCTTCGGGAGACAATATATGAAATGCACCTTTGATACGAAAAGTTTCACATACACCGGGAAGACGGGAACAGGGGAGCTCTGTGAGAACACCGCCACGGTCACGCTTCCGGGGATCACGAGAGAGTACACCGCCGTACAGATCTCCGATCTGCACATCGCCGCGCTCGGCGATGGAGACACGGAGGAGGAAGCGGCGCTTGCCCGTCACGAGATCGAGATGTGGGGATGGCAGAGCGTCCCCGTTACCCATGACGGTGTGACGGAACGATCCACCGCCGCCGCATGCTCTCTTGTCATCGAGAGGATAAACGAGCTCTCCCCCGACGCGGTTTTCGTCTGCGGTGACATTTCCGACATCGGCACGAGAAATTCCTATCTGAAAACGGCGGAGATAGTATCTAAGATCGAGCCGCCGAAGTTCCTCACTCCCGGGAATCACGAGCAGTTAAGCTCCGAAACGCCGCCGCATATCGCGGAGGCTTTCGCCGCTCTTTACGGCAGGGTGAACCCCGTGGATATTTTCCGTTTGGGTGAGATAAAGATAATCCGGCTCGATTCCTCCCGCACCGCGTTCACCGATGAGCAGAGAGAAACGGTGGAGCGGGAATTATCCGATGGAGAGCCCGCCGTCATTTTAACCCACGTGCCCATGTTCACCGACCATCTTTTATCCGTGACGGGACCCGCATGGGCGGAATATTTCCTTGCGGGGTGTCCGGAACACGATGAGGCAACCGTCCGCTTTGCGGAGATGATCCGCAGGAGAAAACCGCTCGTTATCGCCGGCCACACTCACGCAAGACTCGACTACCCCGATGAGGAACCGCTTCAGCTTATTTCCACGCCCTGCTTTACCGGGTATTACAGAATAATTCACTTCATACCGGAGGTATAATATGCGAAAACTCTTTTTCAACACTAAAATGACGTGGCTTCGTGTCATTATTTTCGCAATTGCCGCAGCCATACTCACAGCCGCTCTGCTGATAATACCTTTCACACGGGACACGTCGCTCTCATATATCGGCGTTTATCCGGAATGCTGGATCCTTTTCGCTCTCATCATTATCATGAACTGCGAGAAGCCGCTTGAGGCGGGGCTGAAGACCTTGGTTTTCTTCCTTATAAGTCAGCCGCTGATCTATCTTCTGCAGGTTCCGTTTTCATCTCTGGGGTGGGAGCTGTTCGGATATTATCCCCGCTGGTTCATCGCCACTCTGCTCTGCTTCCCGGGGGCTATGATCGCGTGGTTTGTGAAAAAGGATAACGTACTTTCGGCGCTTATCCTTTCCGTTGCCACGGCGTTCCTTGCCGCCGAAAGCATGTATTTCTACAACGGATTTCTCAAAGCCCCTCCTCACGGGATTTTTGCGGCGGTGTTCTGCGCCGCGCTCGCGGTCGTGCTGATCTTCGTGCTTCTGAAGAACGCCCTCGGCCGCATCATTGCCTGCGTCATCACGCTTCTGGCGGCGGTCGCCATGTGTGTCTTTCTGAATCTCGGCGGCTCGGGCAGTTCCGTCAGCTATGCTCTTGAACCGGGACACGAGTGGGAACTCACCGAATCCGGGGGAGATTACGTCGGTGACGTCACCGTTGACGGCGAAACTCTTTCGGTCACCGCAGAGAACTACGGAAAAATGGAAGTGACCGTAGTGAACGAGGACGGCGAAGAGATCATCCTTGTGATCGAAAACGACAAGTCAAACGGAATTACTGTTACGGAGAAATAAAAAAAGAGCCTTTCGGCTCTTTTTTATTAATAGTTCGTTTCACGTATTTCGAAGTATGCCTGAGGATGTGCGCATACGGGGCAGATCTCGGGAGCTTCGGTGCCCACAACGATGTGTCCGCAGTTGCGGCATTCCCATACTTTGACAGAGC
>JAZUGU010000120.1:0-8839 GCA_045641325.1 Candidatus Avispirillum sp. | reverse complement strand
TTTTAATCCTTTCTGAGGGGGAGTGTAAATTAGTGTTTGTCGGGGAGAAGCATTCAGCATTCAGCCGGCGGCGAAGCCGCCATTTTGCCTTCCCTTTTAAGGGAAGGTGGCAAAAACGGCAATTCCCGCCGTTTTTGACGGATGAGTCCTTCCCGTTTCAGCAGACGTTAAAGAGGTAGGTCCTTTAAGTTCGCACTGAACTGGAAAAACTATCTCTTCCTGTCTGCTGTAATCATTAGGCCTCATCCCCTCAAAACCGGGGAACATTCCGGTTTTGAGTACCTTCCCCCAAGGGGGAAGGCTATTTTACTATGGAATAATATGCTCTTGCGGTGAGCTTATAGATGACCGCATAGAACACGCCGAAGAGGACGAATGCTGCGGCGGTGACGCCTATGGCATATCCGAGATTTCTCAGATAGAAAAGCTGCAGAAGCTTCCACACCATGGGGAAAGCGAACACGAGATGCACGCCCGCAAAAAGGAGCGGCGCGAAGAACACCGTGAGCACCTGCGAATTTATGCTCTTTTTTATGTCCTTATCGGTCATTCCCACTTTCTGCATGATGGCAAATCTCGCCTTGTCCTCGTATCCCTCCGACACCTGCTTATAATAGATTATCATGGCGGCGGCAAAGATGAATATGCCGGAAAGCACGATGCCCAGGAAGAACAGGCCGCCGAAGGTGGAATAGAAATCGGACTTTTCCGCGGCAACACAGCCGGAATCGTATGTGAATCTGTCTCCGTCTGCCATACTGCGTACGATCTCCGTCTGGGCGCTCCATATATCTATGGCTTTTTCCTCGCCGCAGGAGTCTATGCAGTCATAGCCGTAATAATATTCTATCTCGAGGAAACGGGTCTGCTCATCATACATATATTCCATAAGAGGGCGCAGCTCTTCATAGTCGGAAATAACCATCAAAAACGTGGGGATCACCACCGAAACGGATGCGGCATTGGAATCCAGTATGGGTACGAACTCCGAAAGCTGTCCCTTGATATTGAACCTGACGCCGCCCACCTCAACGGTATTTCCGCTGTATTTGCAGTCATAAGGCAGAAGATACGCTTCTCCCCCGCCGAGGGTGAGGTCTGTTCCCATTATACGGTTATAGTCGGAAACGCTGACGAAATACACGTCTCTCAGGTTATCGTAATTCAGCGAAAAATCAGTTGTCACATCGGGAGAGACTGTAACGGTATTTTCCCGGAGCAGACCTGTTATCAGGCAGTATTTGAACTCGGTCACGTTTTCGGGGGTGACGCCGTTTTCTTTAAGTATTTTTTCATATCCCGCTCGGTATTCCTCGGGCTTTCCGGAGCCGAGGTCCGAAAGATCATCCATCTCAACGTCGATGTACGTCTCCTGCGGGAAGCGGGTGCTTATCATATCATCGGCGCCGAAATAGAGGCTTGAGGTGGAGGAGATCATCACAAGCACCATGGTGGCGAGGATACAAATGGAGGCAAAGCCCGCGCCGTTTCTTTTCATTCTGTAAGTCATTGAGGAAACGGACACGAAATGCTGCTTTTTATAGTAGTATTTTTTGTTTTTCTGCAGGAGCTTACACAGTGCCACGGAGCCGGAAATGAACAGAAGATACGTTCCGGCGATGACCATGAGGACCGCCACGAAGAACAGGGTTATCGCAGACATGGGGGATTCTATGGTGACGGAAATATAATATGCGCCGCCGAGAAGTCCGAGCCCGATAAGGGCAAGCACCCAGTTCGCCCGCACGGGCTTTTCTCCGGCAGACTCGCTGCAGAGCAGTTCCAGAGGGCGGAGCCTTGACACCTGAATGAGTGATTTTATAAGGATCAGCAGGAATATTGCGCCGTAGAGCATGAGCGTCATGGTGACGGCTTCCCACTCGAAGGTGAGGTTATAATCCACTCCGGCGTGAATTGCACGGAGAAGTCCCAGCTCACAGAGCTTGGAGAAAAGGACGCCGAAACCGATACCGCCGATAAGTCCGATGAGAGAAACCAGCAGGTTTTCCCAGAATACTACCCTGCAGACGTCCTTTTTGCCCATGCCCAACACGTTATAAAGCCCGAATTCACGGTATCTTCTGCGGACAAGGAACGAATTTGTATAGAACAGGAATATGAGAGCGAAAAACGCTATCACGAATTTGCCGATGGACAGTATCGCCTGCACGTTATTGCCGCCGGGAGTCCGGCGGAGGAGAGACGAATACGAAATGGACTGGATGATGAAGGACATCATCACCATTCCGATGAGGCTTAATATATACGGCAGATACAGTTTTCCGTTTTTTCTGATACCGACAGCCGCCAGCCGGGGAAAGAAGAACACGTTCATTGTCTGTCTCCCGCCTGAAGCATGGTAAGCGTATCGGATATCTTCTGATAAAGCTTTTCGTTCGTATCATCGCCGCGGTAAATCTGGTGGAACACCTCGCCGTCCTTTATGAAGAGAACGCGGGATGCGACGGATGCGGCTTTCACCGAGTGGGTGACCATGAGTATGGTCTGCCCATCACGGTTTATATCGGAGAAGAGGCGCAGGAGCTCGTCTGTTGATTTTGAATCAAGCGCTCCCGTGGGCTCATCCGCAAGGATGATACGGGGGTCGGTGATGAGCGCACGGCACACCGCCGCTCTCTGCTTCTGTCCGCCGGATATCTCATAGGGGAATTTCATGAGCAGTTTTTTTATCCCCAGCTTTTCTGCGAGGGGCATGAGCTTTGCGCTCATTTCGGGATAGCGCTTCCCCGCAAGCACCAGGGGAAGATAGATATTATCCTCCACGGAGAACGTATCGAGAAGATTGAACTCCTGAAAAACGAATCCCAGATTATCACGGCGGAACTCCGCCATTTTCGATTCTTTCACGGTGGAAAGGTCACGTCCCTCGAGGAACACCTTTCCGGAGGTGGGACGGTCAAGAGCGGCAAGTATATTCAAAAGCGTGGTCTTGCCGGAGCCGGATTCTCCCATTATCGCCACGAATTCTCCCTTTTCAACGGAGAAATTCACCGAGCGCAATGCTTCCACGCTGTTTCCGCCGAAGCGGGAGGTGTATACCTTTTTCAGGTCACGGACTTCAAGAAATGACATATCAGTTAACCCTTTCTCTTTCATTTTGCACCTTTATTATACGAAAGCGGAAAACGTATCTCCATAGAATGGTCTTACATTTCCCGCGTTTTTTCTTACAATGGTGTAAGATTTATTCAAATGAGCCGTTCTTTTGCGGCAGTTTCATTGTTACACTGCTTCCCTCACCGACTTTTGAGGTGATGCCGATGTCTATTCCCAAGTCTTTGCACACACGGTTGACAAGATAAAGTCCAAGTCCGCTTGCCTCTTTGTCCGTTCTTCCGTTATAACCCGTATATCCCTTTTCAAAGACACGGGGCAAGTCCTCCGGCGCGATACCGATGCCGGTATCGGATACGGTGAGCACTCCTTCTTTCAGCGAGACCGTTATCCCGCCGTTTTTCGTATATTTCAGGGCATTGGACAGAAGCTGTTCTATGACGAACGAAAACCATTTCTCGTCCGTGACGACGGACTCGTCCTCTACCTCGTAGGTGAGGGAAAGCTTTCTGCCGATGAACTCGCCCGCAAACTTTTTCACGGAGGAGCGGAGCATTTCGTCAACACTTTTCTCCCGAAAAACGAAGTCCGTGGAGGATGAGCCGAGCCTGAGATACGCCAGCACCATTTCCACGTACTGCTCCGTGCGGAACAGATCGGCGGACAGCTTTCGTGACAGCTCCGAATCCTCGCTCTGGAGAAGGAGCTTCATGGAGGAAAGGGGCGTTTTTATCTGATGCGCCCACACGGTGTAATAATCCACCGTTTCCCTTTCCCTCGTTTCATATTCCGACACGATCTGCGAAGCCTCGGCGCGCATCTCCGTGATCATTTCCGAGAGGTCCCGCTCCGGCACGGTGCGGATATCTTTTTCCGGGATCTCCCGTAGCTCCACCGGAAGTTCCCTTACCGTTTCCAGCCTTTTGTGCGTTTCACGCACACGGAAGAAGTCACAGATAAGGATGATAAGGCCCAGAACGGCGCACACGGTCATCGGATACAGATATGCCTGAAAAGGCAGTCTGTACAGAAGCGAGAACGCCGTAAATATCGCCGCAAACAGAAGAACCGCGGCAAACGTCCTGCGCTTTGTTATAAGATAATCAAAAAACAGTTTCATATCATTCTATAATATAGCCTACACCGAATCTTGTGGAAATGAAATTTTCGAGCCCTGCCGAGTCCAGCTTTTTGCGCAGGCGGTTTACGTTTACGGTCAGCGTGTTTTCGTCAACGAAGCTGTCCGTTTCCCACAGCTTTTCCATGAGCTTTTCACGGCTGACCACCCTGCCCTTGTTCTCCATGAGGCACAGAAGGATACGGTATTCGTTTTTCGTCAGCTCTATTTTCTTATCCTCATATGTCAGCGTGTTGTCTCCGGTAGAAAGGAACGCGCCCTTATGGGAAAGGACGGGCGAGGATGCGGCAAAATCGTAGCTCCGGCGGAGGAGCGCCTGCACCTTTGCCATAAGGACCGCTCCGTCAAAGGGCTTCGCGATGAAATCGTCCGCTCCCATGCTCATCGCCATGACGGCGTTCATGTTATCGGCGGCGGAGGATATGAAGATGATGGGCACGTTTGATATCTTGCGTATTTCCGAGCACCAATGGAAGCCTCCCGCAAAAGGCAGCCCGATATCAAGGATGACAATGTGCGGGGCGACACGGGTGAATTCCTCGGTCACGTTTCGGAAATTCCCGCAGATGACCGCATCGAGCCCCCAGTTTTTCGCAAGTGCGGCAACGGCGGTGGCGATGCCGTCATCGTCCTCGACTATATAGATTTTATACATGTTATCACCTCATTTATCGGGTTTATTATATTCCATGGGAGAGAATGTGTCAAGAGGCGCAAAAAAGCAGAGCGGACGGAGCGCTCACATAGGGATTTTTTCACCGCTGACCGGCAAGAAATACCGGTATGAATCATTAAGAACAGCGGGTGTTTCTTAAATATCTAATGAAAAAATGACCGAAACCTACGTTTCGGTCATTTTATTTCTAACTTGCCTTTGTCCGTTTTGGACGTCTGCCGTACCTTTGTACGGCGACGCCGCTCCAAAACGAACAATCAGCGGGGCCTCTCTCCCTATGTGAGGGTTCCTGAGACCGCTCTGCTTTTTAAGTTATATTTTTGCTTCGCAAAAGTGATATTTTACCGCTTTGCGGTAAAACTCGTGGGCTCACGCCCAGGACATCTTGCCGGGCTTTGCATCGAAGAGCATTGCATCCTTCAAGAATGCTACTGCCTTGGAAAGGCCCTCGTCGATGGAGGTGAGGCTGTCCTCGTGCTCGATGGACATTACTCTGTCGTAGCCTACGAGACGGAGGTTTGACACAACGTCACGCCACCACTGCATATCGTGGCCGTATCCGACGGAACGGAACACCCATGCACGGTTCAGCTCGTCGCTGTAATGCTTGGTATCAAGCACACCTATTTTGCCGGTATTCAGCTCGTCGATCTTGGTATCCTTTGCGTGGAAATGATAGATGGCATCGCCCAGATAACGGATAGCGGCAACGATGTCGATACCCTGCCATACCAGATGTGAGGGGTCCAGGTTTGCGCCGAGAACTGGGCCTACGGCATTTCTCAGCTTCATCATGGTCTCGGGGTTATATACGCAGAAACCGGGGTGCATCTCGAATGCCACACGGACGCCGTGCTTTTCCGCAAACGCGCCTGCCTCTTTCCAGTAAGGAATGAGGACCTCGTTCCACTGATAATCGAGGATACCGAGGAAGTCATCGGGCCAGGGGCAGGTGACCCAGTTGGGGGTCTTATCCTCGGCACATCCGCCGGGACAGCCGGAGAAGGTGATGACGGTGTCAACGCCTACTTTTTCAGCGAGAAGGACTGCGTTTCTGAAGTCCTTATCGTACATCTCGGCGACCTTTTTGTCGGGATGAACGGCGTTGCCGTGGCAGGCGAGAGCCGCCAGCTCTATATTATATTTGTCGAAAAGTGCTTTCCACTCAGCGAGCTTCTTCTCATCGGCAAGGAGCACCTCGGGATCGCAATGTGCTTTTCCCGGGAAGCCGCCGGCGCCGATTTCCACTGCCTGGACATCCATGCCGGAGAGCTTCTTCAGGGTTTCCTCAAGGGAGAGCTCGCCGTACAGGTTTGCAAGTACACAAAGTTTCATAATTTTCTCCTTATTTCGGGAAAACGGACTTTATGCAAAGCCCGTTTTCAAAATCTTATTTATCGAGGAATACGATGTTGCCGGTCTTTGCGGACTCGTAGATACCGTCAAGGATCTGAGTTACGCAGAATGCCTGCTCGGGAAGAACGCAGGGATCCTTATCGTCGATGATGGAGTGGATCCACTGATATGCTTCTCTCTCGTTGGGAGCACCGGAGCCGATGGAGCCTGCGAAGTAATCAACGCCGCCTGCATTCAGGTCGATCTCCTTTACGATCTGGCGTCCTCTTTCAACGGTGTTGAAACGGAGGCCGTGGATCATGTCCGCACCGCCCTTGGTGCCGCATACGAGGGTCTGTGCTTCTCTTACCTCGAGGGTGTTGAGAGCCCAGGAAGACTCAAGGCTGATAGTCGCGCCGTTTTCCATTACAACGAAACCGAATGCGGAGTCCTCAACGGTGAACTCCTCGGGGTTCCACTCGCCGCACAGGTTGCCGGTTTCCTTCTGATAACGGAACTTTGCATAAGTTGTACCAACGCAGTACTTGGGCTTATAGTTGTTCATGGTCCAGAGGGTCAGGTCAAGAGCATGGGTTCCGATGTCGATCAGAGGTCCGCCTCCCTGCTCGTCTGCTTTCAGGAACACGCCCCAGGTGGGAACGAAACGGCGGCGAACCGCAAATGCCTTTGCATAGTAGATGTCACCGAATTCGCCTTCGTCTGCCGCTCTCTTGAGATAGAGAGAGTCGTTTCTCTGTCTGTTCTGGTAACCGATGGTCAGCTTCTTGCCGGTGCGCTTTGCGGCGTCTACCATCTTCTTTGCTTCAACGGCATTGATAGCCATGGGCTTCTCGCACATTACGTGCTTGCCTGCCTCAAGTGCATCAACGGTGATGTAGCTGTGAGACTTGTTGGGAGTACATACGTGTACTACGTCAATGGTCTTGTCCTCAAGAAGCTTCTTGTAGTCGTCGTAAGCTTTAGCGTCGGGAGTGCCGTACTGCTTTGCCGCATTTTCCGCGCGCTCGATGTGGAGGTCACAGAATGCCACCATCTCAACTTCCGGTACGGATTTCAGTCCGGGAAGGTGCTTGCCGAATGCGATACCGCCGCAGCCGATAACGCCGACTCTGATTTTTTCGTTTGCTCCGATTGCCATAATGATTACCTTTGCCTTTCTTTGAAAGAGGGGGCTTCCCTCTATATTTTTCATATATATGTGTACACAAAGTACATCAATTATATTTTATATAATATTTTCCCTTTTTGCAAGGGAATTCGGATATTTTTTCCGAACTTTTTTAATATCACGTTTTTTCTCCGTCACCGTTCCATTTCGCCGTTTTCTCGTTGACATCTCCGCGCGGCGGGTGTATAATCGAATCAGAATAATTTTTTGAAAGTCAGGAGATTTTGCCATGACAACAAAAGAAATGCTTGCCGACATCAAAAGCGGCAGAAAAAAGAAAGTTATCCTCGATACCGACACTTACAACGAGATCGACGACCAGTACGCTCTGGCGTACTGCTACCGTTCCGAGGCAATCGACCTTCTGTCCGTCAATGCGGCTCCGTTCTTTAACGGAAACAGCACAAGCTTTGAGGACGGAATGATTAAGAGCTACAACGAGATCCACAAGATACTGAAGCTGACGGATCCCGATTACAAGACCCCCGTTTACGAGGGCTCCCGCACAACCATCGAGATCACCGGCGAGGCCGTTGACAGCCCTGCCGCAAGAAATATAATCGAAACGGTGAAGAACTCCGATGAGCCCATCTACGTTGTGGGTATCGGCGCCATCACCAACCTCTCGTCCGCTCTTCTTATGGACCCCTCCATCAAGGACAACCTCTGTGTTATCTGGCTGGGTGCGAACCCTGCCGGCGCGCACATCGGAGATTACAAGCAGGTGGATGAGTTCGTCAGAGACGCGAACCTCGGCGAGTTCAACCTTGTTCAAGACTACCGCGCAGGACAGATACTTATAAACTCCGGCGTTCCCATGCTTCTCTGCCCCGCATGGGGTGTCGTTTCCGTGCTGACCACCAACGTTCAGTGGAACGATGACCTGAAGGGTCACAATGCTCTGTGCGACTACCTCTACGAGATCACCGAGAAAATGCATCAGGCATCCGGCTACGGCGATGCATGGACCAGAACCATCTGGGATATCGCCGCTCCCGCCATCCTCTCCGCTCCCGACTGTGCGGAGATCGAGGAGATCACCGCTCCCATCTTCACCGACGACAGAGTTTACGCATATGACTCTACCCGTCACAAGATGCTCATGCTCAAGAAGATCGACCGCGACACGGTTTACAAGAATACCTGGGCGATTCTGAAAAATGGACAGTAAGACCATCCTCGCCGCAGACTCTACGGCAACAGTCGCCGCCGTCGCCGTAAGGCAGGGCGGCAAAACTCTCGCCTCGCTCATCGAAAACAGCGGCAGCACCCACAGCGTGATGCTCCTGCCCATGATAGAAAAAGCCCTCTCGGACTGTGGGCTCACTCTTGACGATATCGACGTTTTTGCGATTTCTCAGGGTCCCGGCTCTTTCACCGGTGTGCGTATCGGCGCCGCCGTCATCAAGGGGCTTGCCTTCAAAAG
>JAZUGU010000119.1:0-17997 GCA_045641325.1 Candidatus Avispirillum sp. | reverse complement strand
TTTTTATTTCAGACAATTCAGTCTTTCTTGCTTTCCTTCTTGGCAGGTTCAAATCCGACAAGGCGGATGAGAGCCATCTCCGCTGCGTCACCGCGGCGGGGACCAAGCTTGAAGATCTGAGTGTAACCGCCGTTTCTGCCGGCGAACTCAGGAGCGATCTTATCGAACAGCTTCTTTACTACATCCTCTTTGGTGATGTATGCGAGAGCCTGACGACGGGATGCAAGTGTATTCTTCTTGCCGAGGGTGATCATCTTCTCTGCCATTGCGCCGACTTCCTTTGCTCTGGTGAGAGTGGTCTCGATCTGGCCGTTTTCAAGCAGATAGGTTACCATTCCGCGAAGCATTGCATTTCTCTGGGAAGTGGTTCTGCCGAGTTTTCTTGTTCCGGGCATATCTTAATGTCCTCCTTTTCGAAATTTTCAGGGAAGAATCCGTCAGTCTTCCTCTCTCTTCAGCTCCAGGCCGAGAGAGTGAAGCTTTGCGATAACTTCTTCCAGCGATTTCTTTCCGAGGTTTCTGACTCTGATCATCTCTTCCTCGGTACGGTTTACAAGATCTTCCACCGTGTCGATGCCCGCACGCTTCAAACAGTTGAAGCTTCTTACGGACATGTCAAGCTCCTCAATGGTCATCTCAAGAACTTTCTCTTTTACAGTAGCAACGCTTTCGACCATGATCTCTGCGTTCTTCGCCTCGTCCGACAGTTCGACGAACAAGTTGAGATGGTCGTTGAGTATCTTGGCTCCATAGGAAATCGCATCTTTTGCCGTGAGAGTGCCGTCGGTGAGGACTTCTATCGTCAGCTTATCAAAGTCTGTGATATTGCCTACTCTGGTATTCTCCACGTCATATTTTACATTGTACACCGGAGTGTAAATCGAATCTGTGAATATCGTTCCGAGAGGAGCGGACATCTCCTGATTTTCTTTATCATAGAGCTGCTTGTTCTTCTCCTGGGAAACGTATCCTCTGCCCTTGGCAAACGTGAGCTCCATATGGAATCTTACGTTCTCGCCCAGAGTTGCGATCACGTGATCGGGGTTGAGGATCTCGATATCCGCATCCTGCTTGATGTCACCTGCGGTGACTGTGCAGGGGCCCGTTACATCGATCATAGTGTTCTTTACGGTCACGGCATTCAGCTTCGCTGTGATGCCCTTTACGTTCAGCACGATCTCGGTCACGTCTTCCTTCACACCGTCAATGGTGGAAAGCTCGTGAAGAACGCCGTCGATCTTGATGTTCGTTACCGCAAAGCCGGGCAGAGAGCTGAGAAGCACACGTCTCAGAGAGTTTCCGAGAGTGATTCCGTAGCCTCTTTCAAGAGGCTCGATCACGAATGTGGCCTTTTCCCCGTTCTCGCTTACATCCAATGTAACTATATTGGGTTTTTCCATTTCGATCATTGTAACAACCTCCAAATAAAATTTTTGTTGGGGGAAGCTCCCCCCGCGCTGTTTCATCGTGCGGTTTCAAGCGGAGACTGCCTTGACTCCGGCGGGGCCCCGGGGGATTCCCGATCCCGACCGCACGGCACCAGCAAGGCAGGTTATTACTTGGAATAGAACTCGATGATGAGCTGCTCGTTGAAGTCGAAGTCTACGTCCTCTCTCTGAGGAATAGCTACAACCTTTGCGGATACAGCGTCTGCATCAACTTCAAGCCACTTGGGAGAATTGACCTGTGCCATATCCTCTGTCAGCATCTTGAATTTCTCGGAAGAACGGCTCTTGTCCTTCAGGGCTACTACATCACCGACCTTGAGAATGATGGAGGGGATGTCTGCCTTCTTGCCGTTGAGGGTGAAGTGTGCATGACGAACAAGCTGTCTTGCCTCTTTACGGCTGGATGCGAGACCCATTCTGTATACTACGTTGTCGAAACGACGCTCCAGAAGGGACAGGAGGTTTTCACCTGCGATGCCTTCCTGCTTGTCGGCGGCATTGTAATACTTTCTGAACTGTTTCTCCTGTACTCCGTAGTAACGGCGTGCAGTCTGCTTCTCTCTCAGGTGCTCTCCGTATTCCTTAACGGACTTTCTGCCCTGACCGTGCTGGCCGGGAACAGTGGGTCTTCTGGAAAGTGCGCACTTATCGGAAAGGCAACGGTCGCCTTTCAGGAAAAGCTTCTTTCCTTCTCTGCGGCAAAGCTTGCAGGAAGGTCCGGTATATCTTGCCATTTCTAATTTTCCTCCTTATCCTGATTATACACGGCGGCGCTTAGGAGGGCGACATCCGTTATGAGGGATAGGTGTTACGTCTTTGATGAGAGTTACGTTCAGGCCGGTGGTTGCCAGAGCGCGGATCGCTGCCTCTCTGCCTGTTCCGGGTCCTCTTACGTAAACCTCTACGGTCTTCATGCCATGCTCCATTGCGATCTTGGCTGCAGTCTCTGCTGCTGTCTGTGCCGCATAGGGAGTGGATTTTCTTGAGCCCTTGAAGCCCATCTCACCGGCAGATGCCCAGGAAATCGCATTGCCCTGGAGGTCGGTGATGGTCACGATCGTGTTGTTGAAGCTGGAGCGGATATGAGCTGCTCCGTTTTCAACGTTCTTACGGTCACGGCGCTTCTTGACTGTTTTCTTTACGTTAGCCATTATCTGCTCACTCCTTTATTTCTTCTTATTTGCGATCGTCTTTGCGGGACCTTTTCTGGTTCTCGCGTTCGTCTTGGTTCTCTGTCCGCGTACGGGCAGACCTTTTCTGTGTCTGATTCCGCGGTAGCAGTTGATCTCGACGAGTCTCTTGATGTTAAGAGCTACCTCACGGCGGAGTTCACCCTCAACGGTGTAGTTGTTCTCGATCTCGTCACGAAGCTTTGCGATCTCGTCCTCGGTGAGGTCTTTCGCACGCTTGTCGGGGTCGATGCCGGTAGTCGCCAGGATCTTCTTGGAAGATGTGAGGCCGATACCGTAAATATAGGTAAGAGCGATTTCTACACGCTTCTGATTCGGGATATCAACACCTGATATACGAGCCATTTGCTAATTTCACCTCTTTCGGGTTTTTTAAATATGATCCGGTGGCTGAATTAAGTTCTCAGCCCTGTCTCTGCTTATGCTTGGGATTCTCGCAGATGACCATTACGTGGCCGTGTCTTTTGATAATCTTGCACTTTTCGCAGATTTTCTTTACGGAAGGCTTTACTTTCACAGTAATAACCACCTTTCAATTGATTTTCTGTACCTTACTTGGTACGCCAGGTTATCCGTCCCTTTGTGGGGTCATAGATGGATACCTCCACCGTGACCTTGTCGCCGGGCAGGATCTTGATATAATTCATTCTCAGCTTTCCGGAGATATGTGCGGTGACGATCATATCGTTGGGAAGCTTGACCTTGAAGGTTGCGTTAGGCAGCGCCTCAACTACGGTACCCTCAAACTCGATTACGTCATCTTTTGGCATAAATTACTCCTATTATGACTTAATGCTTACGTTAAGATTTTCTTCAAACACCCTAAGGTATTCATAAAGCTTTTCGTCTTCATCGGGAATCGAGGTTTCGCCTTCGTCTGCGATGGCTAAAACCGCAAGGTGACGGAGGTTTTTCTTCTTCGGTGAAGAGATTTTACGAAGATGTCCGTCGGCAAGCATCACACAGCCGCTGCCGTCAGTACATTCTCCTACTATCACGAACAGTCTTTTCTTATCCCGTCCGCACAGGCTGCGGACCACGGATCCGACTATCATCAGTTCACCTTTGTCAGGAGCAGGGCTCCCTCTTCGGTGATCGCCACGGTGTGCTCGTAGTGGGCGGACAGTTTCCCGTCTGCAGTCACCACGGTCCAGCCGTCGGGCTTTTCTATAACTCCGTGGACTCCCTGGTTTACCATGGGCTCGATCGCTATGACCATCCCGCGGCACAACCGCTGGCCTCTGCCTGCCGTTCCGTAATTGGGAACGCTGGGGTCCTCGTGCAGGTCACGCCCTACGCCGTGTCCGACGTATTTTCTCACGGTGGTAAAGCCCTGCGAGGTCACGTAGCCGTCGACCGCGGCTCCGATGTCGCCTATTCTGGCGCCCTCTTTTGCCGCCGCCTCAACGCCCAGCTCAAAGCTGCGCTTTGTGGCATCGATAAGCCTCTGTGCTTCCTCGCTGATCTTTCCTACCGGGAAGGTGCAGGCGGAGTCTCCGTGGAAGCCTTCTATATATGCTCCCACGTCGATCTTCACTATATCGCCCTCTTCGAGATATCTCTCATGGGAGGGGGTACCGTGGATGACCTCGTCGTTTATGCTGATGCAGGCGCTTCCGGGAAAGCCGCCGTACCCGAGAAATGAGGGTTTTGCTCCGGATTTCTCTATATGGGTGCGGATGATCTTGTCCAGCGCCGCTGTCGTGATGCCGGGGCGGACAGCCTCACCGGCGAGGACCAGCGCCTCACCGGTAATTCTGCCTGCGTGCATCATTTTTTTGATTTGTTCGGGATTCTTTATGAAAATCATTATAACGCCCAGTTTCTCAGCCTTCCAGCGCTTTGGCTGTAAGAGCTGTCGTATCCTCGACCTTTTCCTGTCCCTCAACTATCTTGAGCTTGCCCTTCGCATCGTAGAAGTCCTTTAAGGGCTCTGTCAGCGCGTGGTAAGTTTCAAGTCTCTGGGAAACGACCTTGGGATCGTCATCAGAGCGGATGGAAAGGGGTTCGCCGCAGGCGCAGTATTCGCCGTTGGGTGAAGGCTTGTATTCCGTATGGTAGGTGGCGCCGCATTTCTTGCAGACACGTCTGCCGCCCATACGCTTGAGGATCTTCTCATCGGGTACCTCTATGCTTATCACGTCGGTGATCTCCACGCCCATCTTATCCAGAGCTTCTGCCTGGGGAACGGTGCGGGGGAAGCCGTCGAGAATAAAGCCGCCGGCACAGTCGGGAGCCGCGAGTCTGTCCTTGATGATGCCGATAACGACTTCATCGGGGACGAGCGCGCCGGAGTCGATATAACTCTTTGCGCTGAGACCCATCTCGGTGCCCTTCTGTATTGCCTCTCGGATAATTGCGCCTGTAGAGATCGCGGGAATCTTATACTTTTCGGAGATGATCTCAGCCTGGGTACCTTTACCCGCGCCGGGTGCTCCCAGAAGTATCAGTTTAATGATTCTTGCCATACTCTCTGCCTTTCAATTATTCAAGAAAGCCCTTATAGTGACGCATGGTCAGCTGGCCTTCGATCTCACGCATAGTCTCGATAGCAACGCCTACAACGATGATGATGGAGGAACCGCCGAAGGTGAGTCCGTTCATCTTGCCGCCGGTGCAGATGTTGATGATCATGGGAACTACTGCGATGAATGCCAGGAAGATCGCGCCGATAAGAGTGATTCTGTTAAGGATCTTCGTGATGTAATCCGAAGTGGGCTTACCGGGACGGATACCGGGGATGGAACCGCCCTGCTTCTTAAGGTTGTTGGATACTTCAACAGGATTGAAGGAAATCAGGATGTAGAAGTATGCGAACGCTACGATAAGAACGAGGGTAAGCACTGCGTACAGCCAGGATCCGCTGTTGAACAGATCGAAGAATCCTGCCCAGAAGGAGCCCTTCTTGGGATTCACGAACATGCCGATGGTAGCGGGGATGCTGACGATGGATGATGCGAAGATGATAGGCATAACGCCCGTGTTGTTCAGCTTGATGGGGAGGGTGGAGTTCTGTCCGCCGTACATCTTTCTGCCGACAACTTTCTTTGCATACTGAACGGGGATTCTTCTCTCGGAGTCATTGATGAACACTATAAGAATGGTCATAATGAAGAACAGGAGAACGGATCCGATAACGATCAGGATGCCCTGCCACTGATGGGTGACGCCTTCGCCCTTAGCGTATTTGATAAGAGCGTTAACAATCGCGGGACCGCGGGACACGATGTTGATGAAGAGGATCAGGGAGATACCGTTGCCGATACCGTTCTCGTTGATCTTCTCAGCAAGCCACATGACCAGTGCGGAACCTGCGCAGTAGCAGGCGATGATTACAACTGCCGCGAATACGGTGGTATTTGCAAGGTAGTTGTAGTTCTTAAGCATGAAGTAATAGCCGATAGCGGTCATAAGGCCGAGAGCGACTGTTACGTATCTGGTGATCTGGTTCAGCTTTTTCTTGCCTTCGTCGCCGTCCTGGGAGAGTCTCTCAAGAGCGGGGATCGCAACAGCAAGCAGCTGGATCACGATGGATGCGGTGATGTAGGGCGAAATACCCAGTGCAAACAGGGTTGCCTGTGCGAACGCGCCGCCGGACAGGATGTTCAGGTACTCGAGAATACCCGTGGTCATCTCGTTCATCTGCGCGGTAAGGTCTGCCTGCAGGAAGGGGATCGGGATAGCTGCGCCGATTCTGTAAAGAAGCAGAATGAAGAGCGCGAACAGGATCTTCTTCTTCAGGTCAGGTGTTTTCCAGGCATTTTTAATAGTCTGTAACACTTTACTTTACCTCGGCCTTTCCACCTGCAGCTTCGATCTTTTCTTTCGCTGACTGTGAAAAGACGTTCGCTTCAACGGTTAACTTCTTTGTGATTTCGCCGTTGCCGAGCACTTTTACGCCGTCAAGAGCCTTTGTTACGATTCTCTTTTCGCAAAGTGCTTCGAAGGTTACGGTCTCGCCGTCCTCAAATCTCTGATTGAGGGTGCCTACATTTACTATGGAATACTTGGTAGCAAATCTGTTCTTAAAGCCTCTCTTGGGAAGCTTTCTGTACAGAGGGAGCTGTCCGCCTTCAAAACCGAGGCGAACACCGCCGCCGGAACGGGCGTTCTGACCCTTGTGGCCCTTGCCCGCAGTCTTACCGTTACCGCTTCCGGGGCCTCTGCCCTTGCGATATACGTCCTGAGTGGAGCCGGCTGCCGGTGAAAGTTCATGGAGCTTCATGGTTTTTCCTCCTTACGATTATTTGTTAATGTTTGGTGTTCGGAGTGGTTTAAGCCTTCTCCACGGTTACAAGGTGTGCGAGCACCTTAACCTTACCGTCCAGCACGGGGCCGTCTTCGTGTACTATAACATCACCGATCTTTCTGAGACCGAGAGATGCTGCTGTTGCCTTCTGATTCGGCTTTGCGCCGATGAGGCTCTTTGTAAGTGTAACTTTTGTCATTATTCCTTACCTCCTCAGCCTTTAACTACCTGGTCTACGCTGATGCCGCGGGTCTTTGCGACCTGCTCAGCGGTTCTCAGGGACTTCAGACCTTCAAACGTAGCTTTGATAACGTTTGTGGGGTTGTTGGAACGCAGGCTCTTTGCTCTGATGTTCTTCACACCTGCAAGCTCAACGACTGCACGAACAGTCTTACCTGCGATGACACCGGTACCGGGGGCAGCGGGCTTGAGAAGAACTCTGCCTGCGCCGTACTCACCGAGTACCTCGTGAGGAATCGTGGTATCCTTGAGGGATACTTCGATCATATTTTTCTTTGCATCCTCGATGCCCTTGCGGATCGCTTCGGGAACCTCGGCTGCTTTACCCAGACCGAATCCAACGTGGCCGTTGCCGTCACCGACTACCATGAGAGCTGCGAAACGGGCGATACGTCCGCCTTTTACAGTCTTGGATACGCGGTTTACAACTACGAGCTTTTCCTGGAGTTCTTCGTCCGGAATACCGAATTTGTTAGCCATTCTAAAATCTCCTAAATCAATAGATGTTTAATTTTTTGAAATTAAACAGTGTACAAACCGGATTTCTGCATAAGTTCGGCACGGGCTTCCCCTGCCTCCCTTTTTTCAGCGCACCTCAGAACTTAAGTCCTGCTTCTCTTGCGCCTGCTGCAAGCTCCGATACACGTCCGTGATAGATATAGCCGCCACGGTCAAATACAACTGTTTCGATGCCCTTTGCGAGAGCCTTCTCGCCGATGGCCTTGCCAACCTTTTTAGCTGCTTCCTTGTTGCTGGTAGCACCTTCGAAGCCTGCCTCGATGGTTGAAGCGGAGACCAGGGTCACGCCCTTCACATCGTCGATGATCTGAGCATAGATGTTCTTATTGGAACGGTAAACAGCAAGTCTGGGGCATTCAGCGGTACCGGAGATCTTTCCGCGTACTCTCTTATGTCTCTTAAGGCGCTGCTTATTCTTATCCTGTTTCGAAACCATACCTTCAGTCTCCTTTCATTATTTACCGGCTTTTCCGGCCTTACGGCGGATATGCTCGTCTTCGTACTTAACACCTTTGCCCAGATAGGGTTCGGGGGGTCTCTTCTTACGGATCTCAGCTGCGATCTGGCCGCACTTCTGCTTGGAGGGGCTCTTTACGATGATCGTGTTTGCATCCGGTACTTCGAACTTGAGGTCTGCCTCTTCGTCGAAGTAGATATCATGAGAATGACCGAGCTTAAGAACAAGCTTTGAGCCGGATTTCTCTGCTCTGTAACCTACGCCTACGATGAGAAGCTTCTTCTCAAATCCCTTGGTAACGCCGGTCACCATGTTGGCGATGAGCGCACGGGTGAGGCCGTGGAGAGCTTTCATTTCGTTCTCGTCGTTGGGACGGGTAACGGTGAGCACGCCTGCATCGACCTTTACGGTCATTGCTGCGTTGATGTTTTCGGTAAGTGTACCGAGAGGACCTTTAACAGTCACTACATTGTTTTCAACCTTAACGTCAACTCCTGCGGGAATTGCGATAGGCTCTCTACCAATTCTAGACATTTTATCCTCCCTCCCTTACCATACAAAGGCGAGAATCTCGCCGCCGACCTTGTTGGCTCTTGCCTTCTTGTCGGTCATTATGCCTTTGGAAGTGGATACGATGGCGATGCCGAGGCCGTTCATGACGCGGGGCATATCCTCGTAGTTGGAATAGATACGGAGACCGGGCTTGGATACTCTGCGGAGGCCGTGAATGACCTTCTGCTTGCCCTGCTCGTACTTAAGTGTGATTCTGATAACGCCCTGCTTGCCGTCCTCGATGATCTGGACGCCCTTGATGAAGCCCTCGTTGAGAAGGATGTCGGCGATAGCCTTCTTCATGTTGGAAGCGGGGATATCAACTGTCTCATGCTTTGCATTGTTCGCGTTTCTGATTCTGGTCAGCATATCCGCGATTACATCAGACATCTGCATTTTAATTTTCCTCCTGTCATGCAAGTATATTTTTTCTTGCTACCGGCGGCATTGGTCGTGGAACTGCGGCGCTTTCGCCTCGTTCTGTCCTCTCCGGCCTTTTCGGCCCCCGGTCGCTCACCGACGGTTAATTTGCCGGATATCCGGCAAATTCCTTTCGGTGCGGAACTTTCGGGTATGTGATTTACCCTAAAGGTAACTTAAATTACCAGCTTGCCTTTCTTACGCCGGGGATCTCGCCCTTGTAAGCAAGCTCTCTGAAGCAGATACGGCAGATACCGTATTTACGCATATAAGAATGGGGACGGCCGCAGATCTTGCAACGGGTGTACTCTCTGGTGGAGTACTTCTGTTTCTTCTGCTGCTTAAGTTTCATAGCTGTCTTTGCCATAACTTAGTTCTCTCCTCCTTCTTTTGCGAAGGGTGCGCCCAGCATTGTGAGCAGGTCCCTTGCTTCTGCATCAGTCTGTGCGGTGGTTACGAACACGATGTCCATACCACGGATCTTCTCAACCTTGTCGTACTCGATCTCAGGGAAGATCAGCTGCTCCTTCAGGCCGAGAGCGTAGTTGCCTCTGCCGTCGAAGGCGTCGGGGTTGATACCCTTGAAGTCACGTACACGGGGGAGTGAGAAGTTGAACAGTCTGTCAACGAACTCGTACATGATCTCACCACGGAGAGTTACCTTTGCACCGATCTTCATGCCCTGACGGAGCTTGAAGTTTGCAACGGATTTTCTTGCGTAGGTGGGAACTGCTTTCTGACCGGTGATCATGGAAAGCTCTTCGATTACGTTGTCGATAACCTTGGTGTTATCCTTTGCGTCGCCGCAGCCCACGTTGACAACGATCTTGTCAAGCTTGGGGATCTGCATTACGCTCTTGTACTGATATTTCTTCATCAGTGCGGGAGCAACGTCAGCCTTGTAAAGTTCTTTTACTCTTGCCATTATACGTTACCTCCCATCAAAGCTCTGCGCCGCACTTGGCGCATACTCTTGTCTTCTTGCCGTCTTCTACCTTATACTGTGCGCGGGTAGCCTTCTTGCACTTTGCGCAATAGAGCTGTGCCTTGCAAGCATAGAAAGCAGCTTCTGCATCTACGATGCCGCCGTTTTCCTGGGGCGGACGGGGCTTCATGTGCTTTTTGACCATGTTGATACCCTGGACGATGATCTTACCTTCCTTGGGTGCAACCTCAAGCACTTTACCTTTTTTACCCTTATCGTCACCGGAGATGATGATAACTGTATCGTCGCGTTTTACATGAATCTTACTCATTTCAATGCCTCCTTACAGTACTTCCGGTGCAAGGGAAAGGATCTTGGTGTACTCGTGATCACGAAGCTCACGGGCTACAGGCCCAAAAATACGGGTTCCCTTGGGGGTTTTGTCGTCGTTGATGATAACGCCTGCGTTTTCATCGAATTTGATGTAAGAACCGTCGGCACGGCGAAGTCCCTTAACGCTTCTTACTATAACAGCCTTGACTACGTCGCCTTTTTTGACAACGCCGCCGGGCGCTGCTTTCTTTACAGCACATACAACAACATCACCGATGTTGCCGTAGCGTCTGCCGGAGCCGCCCAGCACTCTGATGCACATAAGTTCCTTGGCACCGGTGTTGTCAGCTACCTTCATTAATGACTGCTGCTGAATCATTTATAGCAAGTCCTCCTATTAATTTATTTGGCATGCTCTTTGACATACCTTACTCTGAGGAGCGGTAAAGTTAATTACTTCGCCTTCTCGATGATCTCTACGACTCTCCATCTCTTCGTTGCGGAGAGAGGTCTCGTTTCCATTACCTTAACGGTGTCGCCGATGCCGCACTCGTTGTTCTCGTCGTGTGCATGGATCTTGACCGTTCTTTTAATGATCTTGCCGTAAGTGGGATGCTTTACATGGTCTGCGATTGCAACTACGACGGTCTTGTCCATCTTGTCGCTGACAACCTTGCCCACTCTTGTTTTTCTAAGAGCACGTGTTTCGTCTGCCATCTTTTATACCCTCCTTACGCATTCTTCTCGCTGAGCACGGTGAGTACTCTTGCGATGTCTTTCTTCACATCAGCGATCTTATGAGGGTTATCAAGCTGGTTGATAGCGTGCTGGAAGCGAAGATTGAAGAGTTCCTGCTTCAGATCCTTCAGCTTTGCCGAAAGCTCTTCTGCGCTCATAGCTCTGAGTTCTGTTGCTTTCATCACTTATCCCTCCTTTTCCTGCTGCTCCTTAGTGACGAAACGACACTTGATGGGGAGCTTATGTGATGCAAGACGCATTGCTTCTTTTGCGATATCCTCGGTAACGCCGTCCATCTCGAACATTACTCTGCCGGGCTTAACGACTGCTACCCAGTACTCGGGAGAACCTTTACCGGAACCCATTCGGGTTTCAGCGGGCTTCTCGGTGATGGGCTTATCGGGGAAGATCTTGATCCAGACTTTACCGCCACGCTTTGTGTATCTGGTCATTGCGATACGGGCTGCCTCGATCTGGTTTGAGGTGATCCACGCGGGCTCCATTGCTACGAGACCAAAGGAACCGTTGGAGAACTTGTTGCCGCGGAGGGCTTTACCCTTCATACGGCCTCTGTGTACTCTGCGGTACTTAACTCTTTTAGGCATTAACATTATTCTGCGCCCCCTTCTGTGTTCTCTTTGGGTGCACGGGGTGCTCTTGCGATCGCAGAACGGGGAGTTCTGGGAGCTGCCTTCGTTTCCTCGGGCTTGCCGTCACGTCCCTGTCTTCTGTCGCCGAACTTACCCTGACCGCGGTCGTTTCTTCTGTCGCCGTCGCGTCCGCCCTGGCGTCTGTCGCCGCGGCGTCCGTCACGTCTGTCGTTTCTGCGATCTCTGTTCTGACGGCGCTCTTCGGTAGCACCGGTCTGAGTTCTTGCTACTTCGGGAAGAACCTCGCCCTTGAAGATCCATACTTTTACGCCGATCTTACCGTAGGTGGTGTTTGCTTCCCAGAAACCGTAGTCGATATCTGCACGGAGAGTCTGCAGCGGGATGGTACCCTCATGATAATGCTCCGTACGTGCGATCTCGGCGCCGCCCAGACGGCCGGAAACCGTGACCTTGATACCCTTGGCGCCCATTCTCATGGTTCTGCCGATAGCCTGCTTCATCGCACGGCGGAAGCCGATACGGCGTTCCAGCTGGCTTGCGATGTTCTCAGCTACGAGCTGTGCGCTCATCTCTACGGGCTTAACTGCGATAACGTTTACGGATACGGGAACGCCCGCCATCTTCTCAACGTCTGCTCTGAGCTTATCGATCTCGGTGCCGTCGCGGCCGATGATCATACCGGGCTTTGCGCAGTGGATGTACACGCGCATCTTGCCGGTGTTGTCTCTCTCGATCTCGATTTTCGGAATTCCGGCACTCATGAGACGATCTTTCAGATAAGTTCTGATCTTATGGTCATTTACCAGGGTATCGCCGAAAACTTCGTCTTTTGCGTACCATCTGGAGTCCCAGTTTTTAATTACGCCCACTCTGAGACCGTGGGGATTAACTTTCTGACCCATTTACGTCTTCCTCCTTCATTCCTTCTCTTTCACCGCGATGGTGATGTGGCTGGTTCTCTTCAGTATTCTGTCTGCGCTGCCCTTACCTCTGGGGAGCATTCTCTTCATGGTCATGCCCGGGGTAACGTAGCACTCGGATACGTAGAGGTTATCTTTGTTCATTTCGAAGTTGTGCTCTGCATCTGCACATGCTCTGTCAAGAAGCTTGATGAGGTCTTCACAAGCTGCCTTGGGAGTGTTCTTAAGGATTGCTCTTGCCATAACCACGTCCTTGCCGCGGATAAGGTCGAGAACGATCTTTACCTTGCGGGGAGAGATGCGGACAAACTTCAGATAAGATCTTGCAACTTTTTCTTCCATTTTCTTTATCCTCCCTCAATTATTTACCGTTGTTGGACGTCTTGGAGCCTGCATGGCCCTTGAAAGTACGGGTGGGAGCAAACTCACCGAGCTTGTGTCCTACCATGTCCTCGGTAACGTATACCGGGATGTGCTTTCTTCCGTCGTGAACAGCGATCGTGTGTCCGATAAACTCGGGGAATATTGTTGATGCTCTGGACCAGGTCTTGAGCACTTTCTTTTCGCCCTTCTCATTCATAGCGCAAATACGTGCATACAGCTTTGCTTCGACGAAGGGTGCCTTTTTAAGACTTCTACTCATTATTCAGTTCCCTCCTTATTTGCTGTTTCTGCGTTTTACGATGAATTTGTCGGTTCTTGCCTTCTTGTTTCTGGTCTTATAACCAAGAGCAGGCTTACCCCAAGGAGTTACAGGGCCGGGACGGCCGATGGGAGAACGTCCTTCACCACCACCGTGGGGGTGATCGCAGGGGTTCATTACGGAACCGCGTACGGTAGGACGGATACCCATGTGACGCTTACGGCCTGCCTTACCGAGCTTAACGGTGTCATGCTCGATGTTGGATACCTGGCCGATGGTTGCGGTACAGTCCATACGGATGTATCTTACCTCACCGGAGGGGAGACGAACCTGTGCCATGGAGCCTTCCTTAGCCATCAGCTGTGCCTGTGTACCTGCCGCACGTACGAGCTGTGCGCCCTTGCCGGGATAAAGCTCTACGTTGTGGATGATGGTACCGACGGGGATAGCGGAGATGGGAAGGGTGTTGCCGGGCTTGATATCTGCGTTGGCGCCGGAGTAGAGGACGGTACCGTCGGTAACTCCAACAGGGCAGATAACGTAGCTCTTATTGCCGTCAGTGTCCTTTGTCAGCGCGATGTAAGCGGTTCTGTTGGGGTCGTACTCAACGCCGATTACGGTCGCGGGCTTGTCGCTCTGACGCTTGAAGTCGATTATACGGTACTTCTGACGGTTTCCGCCGCCCTTGTGGCGAACGGTGATCTTGCCGTAGCTGTTACGGCCGGCATTCTTTTTCTTAACGGTGATAAGGCTCTTCTCAGGAGTCTTCTTTGTAACTTCCTCAAAGGAGGGAACCGACATATTTCTTCTTGCCGGTGATGTAGGCTTATACTTAATTGTAGGCATTTTCTACTTCCTCCCTCTTAGTTCATGCCCTCGAAGAACTCGATCGTCTTGGAGCCCTCGGTCAGCGTAACGATCGCTTTCGTCCATGCTGCCGTGTAACCGCTCTGGTAACGGAGTCTCTTGGGTTTTCTCTTAACGTTGATGGTATTTACCTTTGCGACCTTAACGCCGAACAGCTCCTCAACTGCTTTCGCGATCTCGGGCTTGGTGGCGTCGGGTGCTACCTTGAAGGTATATTTCTTGGAGGCAATACCGTCCATAGCCTTCTCAGTGATGATAGGCTTCAGGATAATGTCCTGTGCAAGTTTCATTTCGCATATACCTCCTCGATTTTTTCAACTGCTGCCTTTGCAGCAACGAGGGAATCGCTGTTCAGTATATCGTAAACGTTGATCTCGTTGTACTGAGATACCTTAACGCCTTCGATATTGCGGAGGCTGGCGATAGCTTTGCAGTCGACCTCGGGGAGAACGACGAGAGTCTTTCTTCCTGCCTTGACGTCTGCGAGCATCTTTGCCATAACCTTGGTCTTGTACTCGTCTGCCTTGATCTCGTCGATAACGATCATATCGTCACCTGCGACCTTTGCGGACAGAGCGCTGAACATTGCAACTCTCTTCAGCTTCTTGTTCATTTTTACCTTATAGGTACGGGGCTTCGGACCGAGAGCGACACCGCCGTGAGTCCACTGGGGAGCACGGGTGGATCCCTGTCTTGCACGTCCGCTGCCCTTCTGTCTCCAGGGCTTCTTGCCGCCGCCGGACACTTCGGTACGGGTCAGAGTGGACTGAGTGCCCTGTCTCTGGTTCATAAGGTATGCTCTAACAGCAGAATGGAGGACGCTTTCGTTTACAGGAGCTCCGAATACCTTATCGGAAAGATCCATCTTACCGACTTCGGAACCTGCCATATTCAGTACTTTAATTTCAGGCATTATTTTTTCCTCCTTCCGACTTATGCTTTAACGCTGTCACGGATGAAGACGATGTTGCCTCTGGAGCCGGGAACGGCACCCTTAACGGCGATCAGACCTTTTTCCGTGTCGATCTTAACTATTTCAAGGTTCAGAACAGTGACCTGTTCGTTACCCCACTGACCTGCCATCTTCTTGCCCTTGAATACGCGGGAGGGAGATGAACAAGCGCCCATGGAACCGACTTCGCGGTGTACGGGGCCGGTACCGTGTGTCATTTTCAGGATGTGGTGATTCCATCTCTTGATGGAGCCGGTGTAACCGTGACCTTTGGTAATGCCAGTAATGTCGACCTTCTCGCCTTCGGCGAAGGTATCGGCGGCCACTACGTCGCCCACGTTCATGTCGGCTGCATTCTCAAGACGGAACTCTTTGAGGTGTCTCTTTGCGGAAACGCCTGCCTTCTTGAAATGACCTGCTGCCGGTTTGGTAACCAGCTTTTCTCTGATGTCTTCGAAGCCGAGCTGTACGGCATCGTAGCCATCGTTTTCCGCAGTCTTCTTCTGGACTACGAAGCAAGGACCTGCTTCAATTACCGTTACGGGAATTGCAAGACCGTCCTCAGTGAAGACCTGGGTCATGCCCAGCTTTCTTCCGATGATTCCTTTTTTCATGTTTTCCTCCAAATAAGGTTATTGGTTGAAGCTCTTTATTTTCCGGGAGCCGCCCGGAAGCCTCAACGTGACCTTTCCGCCATCAAGCCTTTTCATCCGCCCTATATTTAAGGAAGGTTTCAAAAGCTCTGTACGGTGGAAATGTATGGCTTTTTTGCAGTTCTGAGATTATTTAACTTCTTTAGCTTCGATCTCAACGCCTGCGGGAAGTTCAACTCCGAGAAGAGCCTCAACAACCTTTGCGTCAGCATTCTCAAGAACGACGAGTCTCTTGTGGGTGCGCTGCTCGAACTGCTCACGGCTGTCCTTGTACTTGTGCACCGCACGAAGGATGGTCACGATTTCCTTCTCCGTGGGGAGCGGAATGGGACCGGAAACCTCGGCACCGTTTCTCTTGGCGATGTCTACGATCTTTGCAGCCGCAGAATCAACAAGAGTGTGCTCATAGCTCTTAAGTCTTACCTTAATTTTAGTTGCCACTTTCTTTGCCTCCTGTATTTTCTTTGACGAGGCGACGAACACGCACCCGGGCGTTTCCCGGCTCCCCTCAAATGAACCGGATCAGACAGACCTTTTTTCATTCGCCGGGCGTAGCATATCACCCGGAGAAAGTCAATCGGATCCGGAGCAGACGGGAGTGGGCGCATCACACACGAAAGCCTAACCCGTACAGTGCTCATATTCGCCGTCGCACCGCTCATAGCGGCACTTGCTCCACGGAAATTTCCTGCCTCACCGTAGCATAGTGGGCAGCACACCTCCCGCTTCATCGCACATCAAGCGGGGTTATTGTACCATATATATATAGGAATTGCAACACCCGAAAATAAAAAAATCTCCCTATTCCGTGTAGAAATTTCGGAGAATTTTCCCATATATTTTTGTGCAGTTTGCACAATAAATCTGTATGTAGTTTTTAGGACAAATTTGACCACAAAATATAGAAATGTTGTCTTAATCATCCTCCAACAATTTGGAAGGCGATATACTCAAAACCTGTGCTATCTTGAAAAGCGTTTCCAAAGATACTCCTCTGATAGATCCGGCACCTTCGACCTGACCTACAAAACTGACGCTTTTTCCGATACGCTTGGCAAAATATTCCTGTGTATAACCCGCTTTTCTTCTGTAATATGCAATTTTCAGCTCAAGTATAATATATCTCTCGGAAAATTCTGTTTTCATAATTTATCACTCGTTCTCCCGAACAGATAGTTCAAAGATACATCAAGCACTTTTGATATAGCATCAATCTCAATGTCGGTAACTGCCCTCTCCCCGTTTTCTATTCTTGAAATCGAACCGCGGCATACATAAACCGCCATAAGTTCCAATTTATTTGAAAGCTGCTGTTGGCTTAATCCCTTGTTTATCCGTGCTTCTTTTATTTTGCTGCCTATAATATTTATCTGCTTTGAATCAAAAATCCTTTGCATTTTTTCACCACCTTGTCTTGATTTAGGACAAAAATAGTGTATACTTATTTTTGAAAAGTTTTGTCCTATAATAAGACAAGAGGTGATTTTATAAAAACAGCAATTATCGGCTCAAGAGGGCTGACCGTAAACGATTTAGGAAAATATCTGCCGCCCGATACCACGGAAATCGTATCCGGGGGTGCAAAAGGGGTTGACAAATGCGCCGAGCGGTACGCCGCCGAAAACGGCATACCGATTAAGGTATTCAAGCCGAAATATGAACTATACAAAAAAGCCGCTCCGTTGAAGCGTAACATTGAAATTATTGAATACTGTGATTGCGTGGTAGCTTTTTGGGATGGAAAGTCCCGTGGCACAAAACAGGTTATTGATGAATGCATGAAAAGAAAGAAATGCATTACTGTAATTACTTTGCCGTAGCACGCCGACCATATATTTTTTTGCATTTATATAATGTTATGGTCTGCTTATTGTCTGCGGCGGGACTTTGCCGCCGGGCAATATGAAGCATATCCGCCTAGGGTGAGAACATCAAAGCACAACTCGCTTTTTCAGTACAGAACATATAGAAAGCCGTAATTTTTCATATGCCGGTTCTGTACCCGCAAAGGCAGAGCCTTTGCCATAATTCAGTTCAGAAAAAGCTTGGCAAAAAGAACGCCGCAAACAAGGGCTACTCGCCCTTGACCCCGCGACTTTTTGAAAAAAGTCGACAAAAACTTTTGTAAAAACAAAAAGGGATGCAGTGCACCCCTTTTAATTCATTTTTGGCCAAAGTTCTTTGCGGAGCTTTCTTTCAAGAAAGCGACTCGTTCTTCTTCTCCGCGTACGCTTTCAGCACCTCTTCGGGCGTGAAGGTGTAGCGGCTGTTGCAGAAGTG
>JAZUGU010000118.1:0-19319 GCA_045641325.1 Candidatus Avispirillum sp. | reverse complement strand
CTCTGATGGCACCTCTATCAGATGGACTAAACCGTTTGTAGAGATTGCCACGGTCGGGCGATGCCCTCCCTCGCAATGACACGTCGGGGGACCCCCTCCGTGTACGGCGGCTTCGCCGCCAACCACACCATTGGCGAACAGCTCGACAATCTATAATTTACATCTCCATGCAATATTGGTGCCCGTTTCCTGCATTTTTTGCAAAAAAACTATTATTTTTCTATTGAAATCCCGAATATTTTGAGTATAATAATATTGTCAAAAATTTTTCTATTACATCGAAAGGGTACATTATGGCACAGAAAGAAAGAAGAGTCGGTACGGTTTCCAGAGGAATCCGCTGCCCCATCATAAGAGAAGGAGACGACATCGCAAAGATCGTTGCCGACAGCGTGCTGGAAGCGGCAGAGTGCGAGGGCTTCGAGCTCCGTGACCGTGACGTTATATCCGTGACCGAGTCCGTTGTAGCGCGTGCGCAGGGCAACTACGCATCCGTTAAAAACATCGCGGACGACGTAAAGGCAAAGCTCGGCGGAGAGACAGTCGGCGTTATTTTCCCCATCCTCTCCCGTAACCGTTTTGCTATCTGCCTCCGCGGTATCGCAATGGGCGCAAAGAAAGTCGTTCTCATGTTCAGCTATCCCTCCGATGAGGTGGGCAACGAGCTGGTCAGCCTTGATAAGCTTGATGCCGCAGGTGTCAACCCCTATTCCGACGTGCTCACTCTGGAAAAATACAGAGAGCTGTTCGGCGTGAATCTCCACGAGTTCACCGGCGTTGACTACGTTGAATACTACGGCAACCTGGTTAAGGAGTGCGGTGCCCAGGTAGAGATCATCTTTGCTAACCATGCAGAGGCTATCCTTCCTTATGCAGACTGCGTGCTGAACTGCGATATCCACACCAGAGCAAGAACGAAGAGAATCCTTAAAGCTGCAGGCGCAAAAATCGTCTGCGGACTTGACGATATTATGAACGCACCCGTTGATGGCTCCGGCTGTAACGAGCAGTACGGCCTTCTCGGCTCCAATAAATCCACCGAGGATAAGGTTAAGCTCTTCCCGCATAACTGCCAGCCCATCGTTCTCGATATCCAGAAGAGGATCCTCGAGGCCTGCGGCAAGCACGTTGAGGTCATGGTATACGGCGACGGCGCATTCAAGGATCCCAAGGGAAAGATCTGGGAGCTTGCAGACCCGGTGGTATCTCCCGCATTCACCGACGGACTTGTAGGTACACCCAACGAGCTGAAGCTTAAATACCTCGCAGATAACGACTATAAGGACCTGTCCGGCGAAGCTCTTAAGGAAGCGATCTCCGCATCCATCAAGGCAAAGGACGGCGACCTCAAGGGCAATATGGCATCCCAGGGCACCACTCCCCGTCAGCTCACCGACCTTATCGGCTCTCTCTGTGACCTGACCTCCGGCTCCGGCGACAAGGGAACACCCGTTGTCCTCGTACAGGGCTATTTTGATAACTATACCAACTGAGAAATATAAAAAATTATCCCTCACAGGAATCTCCTGTGAGGGATTTTTTATTGACAAAAAACGCAGGATGATATATAATATTATGAATTATTATGAAAAGTATTGCCATCTGAAAGGAGATACCGCAAAATGGTAAACAAAAAGGGCGTAATTTGCCTTTTCCTTGCGCTGATAACGGTATTTTCTCTCGTGTCCTGCGGAGAGGAAAAAAAGCCGGAGTATTTCACGGAAAGCTATAATACCTCTGCCGGAGTCCTCACCGTTTATGCGGCATACGCCAACGGCGAAGATGACGCATTTACCGATGAAGCCCTGGCGAAGGCGGCCAAGAATTCCGCCGACAGTTTTGAGACCGCATACGAATACGTTGCGAAAAACGCAACTCTTGACTTTATTAACCGTGAATCGGACGTGATACTCGACTGTGACGAAAGCTACCTTTCGCTTGTTGAGAATATCTTTGCTCTGAGCGAAAAAACCAACGGCAGGTTCACCCCGGCACACGGCGCATATACGGCGGCCGTAAAAGCGGAAGATAAAACGGACGAGTCCGTTTCCGCATCGCTCAAGCATTGCGGCATTGATAAATTCACCTTTGATAAAACGACAGTCAGAAAGAGCGATAAATCCGCAAAAATAGACCTTGCGGCATATGCTGCCGGATATGCTCTCGACGAAGCTCTGAAAACCGTGAAAGAGTCCGGCGTCAAAAGCGGCAGAATTTCTCTCGGCAATATCGAGGCGGTGTTCGGCTCAAAGCCCGACGGAGACGCATATAACGTGGGCGTGAAAACAGGCTTTTTCCGCATAACGGACGGATGCGTTTCGTACGTTGACGGATCCCGTGAAAACCCGAATTATACGGAAAACGAGGGTGAGTTCAGCTCCGTTTCCGTATTCGCCCCGGATGCGGTGACTGCGGATACCGTGGCACTTGCCGTTTATAATATGACCGTAGACGAAGCGAAAGCCCTTTACGACGGCAAAGCGTTCAGCTTTGAAGCCGTCATGGTCACGAAAGACGGAAAAACGGTCATGACAGACCGTGCCGGAAACGGCCTCTATATGGAGGAGACCACGGCAGAAGAAAAGAATGGATAAAAAGAAACTGATAAGGATCATAACGCTTGCCCTTTTTATCATCCTCAGCGTAGCTCTGACGGCCGCTGCATACCGCTTCTACCGGCAGAACGGAGCGGAGGCGCTGAAAAATGCGGTAGCCTCCTTGGGCGCATGGGGCGTTGCGGCGGCATTTCTCCTGCAGGTCCTGCAGGTCGTGTTTGCAGTCATCCCCGGTGAGCCCGTCGAGCTGGTGCTGGGCGCTCTGTACGGCACTTACGGCGGCCTTCTCATCTGCATTGCAGGCACTCTTCTGGGAACGCTTCTCATTTTTCTGATAGTGAGGTTTTTCGGAAAAGGGCTCATCGAAACCTTTGCGGATACTGAAAAATTCAACAAGCTGAAATTTCTGAAAGACCCCGCAAAAAGGGATGTTTTAGTGTTTATCCTCATGTTCATACCGGGAACGCCCAAGGATATCCTCACGTATTTTGCACCGTTCACGGGTATCGGTATCGGCAGGTTTCTCATAATATCAACGCTTGCGAGAATACCCTCGCAGATATCGTCCACCTACGTAGGTGCGACCTTTGCCGGGGGCTCGTATCTCAGATCGGCAGTTATATTTGCCGTGGTGGGAGCTGTAAGCCTTGCGGGAATATATATCTATAACAAAATCATCGAACGAAAGAATAAAGCGGAGCAGGAAAGTGGTACTGAAGAATAAAACCGACAGGATCGAGAGCGTGGAAATTGACCGCGCCCTTGATATATGCTCGGAAATAGCAAAACGGAATAAAGAAAAATACGGGGATAAAAAGCCCGGCTTCTATATAGAAACCTTCGGATGTCAGCAGAACGAGGCGGACAGCGAAAGGCTTGCGGGAATGTGTATCCTCATGGGATACAGACCGGCGGAATGTGTGAACGATGCCGACCTCATCCTCATGAATACCTGCGCCATAAGAGAGCATGCCGAGAAAAAGGCGCTTTCCATCGTCGGCGAAATGGGACACAGGAAAAAAGAAAATCCCGATACCGTCATCGGTGTCGGCGGCTGCATGGTCACCCAGGAGCACCGTGCGGAGAAGATAAAGATGAGTTACCCGTACGTGAATTTCACCTTTGATACGGGTGCCATCCACCTGCTTCCCGAGCTTGTGCTGGATGCCATGGATAAGAAGAAGCGCAGATTCGTCATCAGCGACAATTACGGTATCGCAGAGGGCATCCCCACTTACAGAAAAGATAATTTCAAAGCGTGGCTGTCCGTAATGTACGGATGCAATAATTTTTGTTCTTACTGTATCGTGCCGTACGTCCGCGGCAGAGAGAGGAGCCGCCGTCCCGAGGATATCCTGGAGGAGGCGAGAGGCCTTATCGACAGCGGAGCAAAGGATATAACACTTCTCGGACAGAACGTCAATTCTTACGGAAAAGACGCGGGATATATGAATATCGCCTCCCTTATGCGGGAGATATGTAAGATCCCCGGCCATTTCCGCCTCCGTTTCATGACAAGCCATCCGAAGGATGCCTCCGACGACCTCATCAGAGTAATGGGTGAAGAAGAAAAGGTGGCAAAGCATTTCCATCTTCCCGTCCAGTCCGGCTCCGATGCCGTCCTTTCACGGATGAACAGAAAATATACCGTTGAAAGGTATATGGAAATAATCGAAAAAATCAAAAAATGGGTTCCCGATGCAAGCATCACCAGTGATATCATCGTGGGATTCCCGGGAGAGACCGATGAGGATTTCGAAGCCACCATGGAATTGCTCCGTCAAGTGCGGTATGATCTCATCTTTTCGTTCATCTATTCTCCCCGCATAGGCACTCCCGCCGCCGAAATGGAGGATCAGATCCCTCCCGAGGTGTCCGGAGAGCGCTTCCGCCGCATGACGGAAATGCAGGATGAGATATCAAAGGAAAGAAACGAAAGATTCGTCGGAAGAAAGCTGAGAGTCCTCTGCGAGGATACCTCCAAAACCGATAAAAACGTGCTCACCGGCAGAGCCGATACTCCCCGTCCCATCCACTTTGAGGGTGATATCTCAATGATAGGTGAATGGGCAGACGTGGAGATCACAAAAGCCGATAAATATAATCTTTTTGCAAAACTTATAGAGGAATGAAAAAATGCTTAATTCGGAAATTCTTATGGCAGTAAAAAAACTCTGCGATCTCATGAAAGACGACAAGACCTATAAGGCCGTGACCGACGCGGCGGAAAAGTATAATTCCGATCCTGCAATATCCACCGCCATGACGGAGTATTCCGTACAGCAGCAGGCGCTGGCGGCTGAATACGGCAAAGAGGAGAGAGACGAAGCTCTCTGTGAAGCTATACAGAACAGAATAAACGAGCTCTACGATACCATCATATCCACCCCCGTGTACGAGGAGTATAAGAAGGCATCCGATGAATACGAGGTGTTCTATACGGCAGTATACGATGAAATAAACTATCAGCTCACCGGCAAGCGTTCTTCCTGCAGCGGAGACTGCTCCTCCTGCGGCGGCTGCAATTGATAAGATAACACAGTACAAAGGAACATAGGAGGTGTTTTTATGACACCTATGATGCAGCAGTACTTCCAAATAAAGGACCAGTACAAGGACTATATACTCATGTACCGTCTCGGCGACTTCTACGAGATGTTTTTTGAGGACGCCCAGATAGCATCCAAGGACCTTGATCTGACGCTGACCGGCAGGGACTGCGGCGAGGAGCAGAGAGCTCCCATGTGCGGAGTTCCGTTCCATGCCTGCGACGGGTATATAGCAAAGCTCATACAAAAGGGTCATAAGGTCGCCATCTGCGAGCAGACCGAGGATCCGGCTCTTGCAAAGGGACTTGTGAAAAGGGAAGTGATCCGGGTAATAACCCCCGGCACCGTCATCGAGAGCTCCATGCTTACCGATACGAGGAATAACTATCTCGCCTCCCTTTACGTGACCGAGGAGTGCGCCGGCATATGCTTTGCCGACATTTCCACGGCGCAGGTGCTCGCCACCTATTTCAAGGGCTCCGCGTTTGAAAACGACCTCTTAACGGAGCTTTCCACCTATGCTCCCCGCGAAATAATCACCAACATCGACATAAAACAGCTTCCCGCAGTAGCGAAGTTCGCCGCCGACAGGGATATCATGTGCAATTCGTCCCTTGAGGCCTATTACGACGGCAGAGCCACCGACAGATACGAAGCGCAGTTCGGCACGTTCTCCGCGAGGGAGGATTTCCTTCCCGCAGTATGCGCCGCAGGTGCCGCTCTCGGATACATAACGGATACCCAGAAAACCGATATTTCTTATATAAAAGAGATAGAGCTTTATGAGAATTCCCAGTATCTCGAAATGGATATGAGCACCAGACGAAACCTTGAGCTCTGCGAAACGATGCTCACAAAGGATAAAAAAGGCTCTCTTCTGTGGGTGCTTGATAAAACGGGAACTGCCATGGGAGCGAGAAGACTGCGTTCGCTTATCGAGCATCCGCTCACCAACGTAAAGGAGATCGTCAGCCGTCAGAAAAGCGTCAGTGAGCTGGTGGCAAATTTCATGCTCCGTGAGGAGATAAGAGAAACGCTCACATCAGTCCTCGACCTTGAAAGACTGATGACCAAGATAACGTACGGAAGCGCGACCGCAAGAGAACTCCGTGCCGTGGCACAGACCGTGTCCGTGCTCCCGAAGATAAAATCCATGCTCGAGGGCACCGAATCGGATGAGCTTTCCGCAATATGGAACGATATTGACGAGCTTACCGACGTTTTCGAGCTGATAGACCGTGCCATCGTTGAGGCGCCCCCGTTCCAGGTGAGAGAGGGCGGAATGATAAAGCCCGGATATAACGCTACCGTGGACGAGCTCCGCTCTGTCCGTGATAACGCGGGTGAATACGTCTCCGCAATAGAGGCGAGAGAAAAGGAAGCCACCGGAATAAAGACTCTTAAGATCCATAATAATAAGGTCTTCGGCTATTATATCGAGGTGTCCAAATCATTTACCGATCTCGTCCCCGATACCTATATCAGAAAACAGACTCTTGTCAACGGCGAGAGATATATAACGGAAGAACTGAAAGAACTTGAAAGCACCATAATCGGTGCTTCCGATAAGATCAATAATCTCGAGTACGAGCTGTTCTCCGAAATAAGGGATACGGTCGCGGCAAATTCCGTGAGAATACGCACAAGTGCGGCGGCACTTGCGGAGCTTGACGTTTTTGTCAGCCTTGCGGAAGTGGCGGCTCTCAATAATTACGTCTGCCCCGAGGTCGATTCAAGTGACCTTATCGTAATAAAGGACGGCAGACACCCCGTGGTCGAAAAGTTCGTCAGCGATGAATATTTCGTTCCCAACGATACGTATCTCGACACGGGCGCAAACAGAATGATGCTCATAACCGGTCCCAATATGGCGGGTAAATCCACCTATATGCGGCAGACGGCGCTCATCGTGCTCATGGCGCAGATAGGCTCCTTCGTTCCCGCCTCCGATGCAAGGATCGGCGTGGTTGATAAGCTCTTCACCAGAGTGGGCGCGTCCGATGATCTGGCATCCGGCCAGTCCACTTTCATGCTTGAAATGAAAGAGGTGGCGTATATCCTCAATAACGCTACCAGAAGAAGCTTTATCATCTACGATGAAATAGGCAGAGGTACAAGTACCTTTGACGGAATGGCGATCGCCCGTGCCGTTCTCGAATATACCGGCGGCAAAAAGCTGGGAGCGAAAACCATGTTCGCCACCCACTATCACGAGCTCACCGACCTTGAGGGCGAGATAGACGGCGTAATAAACTATAACGTGGCTGTCAAAAAGAGAGGGGACGACCTTACGTTCCTCAGAAAGATAGTAAGAGGCCCCGTTCACCAAAGCTACGGTATCCAGGTCGCAAAGCTTGCGGGCATCCCCAAGGAGATCGTCAAAAGAGCAAAAACGATCCTTGAGGGCTTCGAAACAGACGGTTCTGTGCTGAAAGCACCCGTGCACCGGGAGGAAAAGGAAGAAGATCCCTTTGCGGCAATGACCATCAGCATGATGGATACCTGCCGTGATAACGTGTGCGACAGCATAAAGAATACGGATATCAATACGCTCACACCCATCGAGGCGATGAATCTCATCTTCCAGTGGAAGAAAGAACTAAACGATTAAGAAAAGGAGGTGCCGTTGTGGGAAAAATAAACGTTTTAGGATTTGACGTTGCCAATCTGATCGCCGCCGGCGAGGTCGTTGACAGACCTGCGTCCGTGGTAAAAGAACTGTGCGAAAACTCTCTTGATGCGGGCGCGAACTCGATCACCGTGGAGATACGCCACGGCGGTACCACATTTATCCGCGTGTCGGATAACGGAGTCGGCATCGACCCGGACGATATGCCGCTGACAGTTCTTCGCCATGCAACGAGCAAGATCGCAACAGCTGAGGATCTGGCATCTATCGGCACTCTCGGCTTCAGAGGTGAGGCACTTGCCGCGATCGCCGCGGTGTGCAAAATGAAAATGATGTCCCGCACAGAAGACAGTACCATGGGATGCGCCATGACCTGTGAGGGCGGCGAGATCATCGACGTCATCGAAACCGGATGTGCAAAGGGAACGACCGTTATCGCCGCAGAGCTTTTCTATAACGTGCCCGCAAGACGGAAGTTTTTGAAAAAGGACGCATCCGAGTGCGCCGCAGTAACAGCCGTTATGGAAAAGGTAGCGCTTTCCGCACCGGATGTCGCAATAAAATATATAATCGACGGCGAAGTTCGTTTTATGACGAGCGGCGGCGGAGACCTTAAAGGAACGATCTATTCCGTTTTCGGAAAACAGGTCGCATCCAGAATGACCCCGGTCGACAGAACTAACGGAGAAGGCATCCGCATATCCGGATATATCGGCGAGCCGGACCTTGTCCGTGCAAACAAGAATTCGGAAAACTTCTTCATTAACGGCAGATTCGTAAAAAGCCGTACGGCAATGGCGGCGGTGGAGCAGGCGTATTCCACAAGAATACCCTCGCAGAAATTCCCGGTTTGCGTGCTGAATATCGGGATCAACCCGGCAACCGTCGACGTAAACGTTCACCCCTCGAAGCTCGAAGTGAAATTCGCAAATGAAAGGCTTATATTCGAGGCGGTGTACTATGCCGTGCTGAACGCTCTGGAGCAGTCCGCCGTAAGGCCGGAATTCTCCCTGCCGTTCACGTATTCCGAACCGAAGAATCAGGGAGTTACCTTTACTCCGTACGTCAAAAAAGAAACCCCGAAAAAAGATCCCGTCAACGCATTTGTCCCGGTGGAGAGAACTCCCGAGGACATGCCGGAAAAAGCACAGATAAGGATAGAAACGAGAGCACCGGAAAGACCGTCCTGGTCGCAGATACCGAAAGCGGCAGCGCCCGCGGCAGCTGCAACTCAGCAGGCCACGGCACCCGCACCCGCACCCGCGCCTGCTCCGGCTCCCGCTCCCGCACCGGAGCCGAAAGCAAAGATACCGGAATACAGAATAATCGGAGAAGCGTATAACTGCTACGTCATAATAGAGCTTGAAGACAGAGTTCTAATGATAGATAAGCATGCCGCTCACGAAAGGATCCTTTTCGATGAGCTGTGCCGCAGGATGAAAGAAAAAGAACGCCGCGGACAGCTTCTCATGTATCCCATCAGAACGGCTGTCAGCGACGGCGAGAAAAACGCTCTTGATGAGTTCTCCGAAAAGATTTCCGCCATCGGCTTCGGCGTCACATACGATGAGAAAACAAGAGAGATCGTCGTGTCTGAAATTCCCGAGGAGATCGGCCGTGATGCGGCGGAGGAAATGATAATGAAGCTCCTCTCCGATCTTTCCGAATCTACCGGCTCAATAGAGGCGACAGAGGCGAAATACTTTGAAGCAAAGCTTTATCAGGCCTCCTGCAAGGCGGCGATAAAAGGCGGCAGAGTGTACGGGACCGAGCACATTAAATGGATATGCGACAGACTTCTCTGCGAACCCGATGAAAAGGGCGCAGTAATAAAGACCTGTCCCCACGGCAGACCCGTGGCATTCGAAATCAAAAAATCATCTATCGACAGACAGTTCGACAGAATACAGTAACCGGAGCAAAACAGAAAATTATGTTTACTTTATTAACCCAGGACGGCAGAGCACGCCGCGGAAGATTCGAAACACCTCACGGGACCATAGAGACACCCGTGTTCATGAACGTGGCGACCTGCGCCGCCATCAAGGGCGGACTTGACGCATGGGATCTGGAAGAGGTCAATTGCCAAGTCATGCTTTCAAACACCTATCACCTCCACCTCCGTCCCGGAGACAGACTTGTCCATAACATGGGCGGCCTTCATAAGTTCACGGGATGGAAGCACCCTATTCTCACGGACAGCGGCGGATTTCAGGTGTTTTCTCTGTCATCTCTCAGAAAGATTCGTGAAGAGGGAGTGTATTTTGCCTCTCATATAGACGGAAAACGCATTTTCATGGGTCCCGAGGAGAGCATGCAGATACAGTCAAATCTGGGCTCCACCATCGCCATGGCATTCGACGAGTGCGTTGAAAACCCCGCCGAATATAACTACGCCAAGGCATCCTGCGAGAGAACTCTGCGCTGGCTCGTCCGCTGCAAGAACGAGCTTGACAGACTGAATACTCTCCCCGATACCGTAAATAAAAAACAGATGCTTTTCGGCATAAACCAGGGAAGCACCTATGAGGATCTCCGTATCGAGCATATGAAGCAGATCGCAGAGCTTGACCTTGACGGCTATGCTATCGGCGGTCTTGCCGTGGGCGAAGAGGCAGAGGAAATGTACAGGATAATCGATGCCGTAGAGCCTTATATGCCCAAAAACAAGCCACGCTATCTCATGGGAGTGGGCACTCCCCAGAATATCCTTGAGGCGGTGCATCTGGGCGTTGACTTCTTCGATTGCGTAATGCCCTCGAGAAACGCCCGCCACGGCAACGTGTTCTCGTGGCACGGTAAGGTCAACCTCATGAACGAGAAATATGCGGAGGACCCCCGTCCCATCGACGAAAACTGCCAGTGCCCCACCTGCCGTCACCACAGCCGTTCCTATATCAGACATCTGATAAAGGCGAAAGAGGCAGTCGGCATGAGAGCGGCGGTAACACATAACCTGTGGTTCTATAACGAGCTGACACAGAAGATAAGAGACGCACTTGACGGCGGATATTTCGAGGAATTCTATCAGAAATATCACATCCTGCTCGCAGAAAGATCCGAAGACTGAAATAAAACGGGGCTGAGAGAAACGCTCAGCCCCGTAATTTTATCTGTATTCTTTTTCGAGTATCCAGTTTAAGAGGGAATCGTATCCGAAACTGCCGTCTTCCACCGACCGTGCGATCTCAACGACCTCTCCGGGCTCGGGATTCATGCGGACACCGTTCACCTCAAGGAACGCGAGCATGATGTATATGCCCGCCCCGGTGTTTTCCGTTTTGAAGGGCTGCTTTGTGATCACGGAACAGCAGAGAAATGCGGCGACCTCCTCGCGGGTCACGTATTTTTCGGATTCATATGCTTCTTCAATGATGCGGTCGATTGCCCCGTTGTCGCTGAATGAAAAATCACCGCCGGGTGTCTGGAGTGACATTCTGTGCAGGAGCAGAAGCTTGTTTTTTGTAAAAGTGATCATTTCGCCAGCTCCTCCAATGCTTTCTTATATTTTCTCAGTATTCTCGTGGAAGCGATGCCGATCTTTTCTTCATCGGAAATGATGAATTCACCGTCGTCCTCAATGTCCGAAAGACGGTATTTGGGCTTGTTGTTCTTGAAAATAATAACGCTGCCGGCTTTGTCAACTATCCTTGCAACTCTTGAAAAATTCTGATTCGCCTCCGAAATGGAAACGATCTGATTGGTGTTTATATTCATTTCATCATCCTCCTATCTCAAATTATATCATATTTTAGGATAAAGTCAACCTAAATTTCCAAATTGATGCGGTTGACATTTGACGGATTTTTAGTTATCATATATAAAACGCACGAAAGGATACGCCATGACCGATATACAGAAAAGGCTCTTCGAGCTTGCGGATAATGAATATGCGGATTTTCAGGCAAGGCTCACACCTACCGTACCGAGAGAAAAATTCATCGGTGTCCGTGTCCCCAAGGTCAGAAATCTTGCGAAAGAATATATAAAAGAGCCGGAGCATGCGGAATTTCTGAAAATCCTGCCTCACGAGTACTATGATGAAAATATGCTCCACGGCCTGCTCGTGTCCGCAATAAAGGATTACGAAACCTGTATTGCCGAAACCGACAGATTTTTGCCGTACGTTGATAACTGGGCAGTGTGCGATATCATGTCGCCCGTCTGCTTCAAAAAGCATAAAAGTGAGCTTATCGGAAAAATCAAAGAGTGGATAGAAAGCGATAAAACCTATACCTGCCGCTTCGGCATGGAGATGCTGATGTCGCATTTTCTTGACGAAGATTTTTCTCCCGAATATCTGGAGCTTCCCGCCGGAGTCAGAAGCGATGAATACTACGTCAATATGATGACGGCGTGGTTTTTCGCAACGGCTCTCACCAAAAAATGGGATCATGCCGTAAAATACGTGGAGGAAAAAAGGCTCTCCCCGTGGACGCATAACAAAACCATACAGAAGGCGTGCGAAAGTTACCGCATCAGCCCGGAAAAGAAAGAATATCTGAAAACCCTGAAAATAAAATGAGGCAGATCCCGTGAAAAAGAAACTGACAGAGGCAATAATTGTGTTCCTTGCGGCGCTGACCGTATATTCGGCCGCCTTTTTCTGCCTGTCCGAAAACAGGGAGATCGCCGTTCCTCAGCTTTTCATCACCGATATATATCTGTGCCTTCTGGCATCCGTGGTCATAATGGCAGTATGCCTTCGCGCATCTCTTAAAAGAACGCTTTATTCTTACAGAAATATCCTTTATATAGGCGGGATACTGTATGCATCGCTTCAGCTCGCTGTGCTGACGGGATATTTCGTGTCCTCTGTTTTCCATAAGGAAAATCTCACCACCCGCGGCGTTTTCCGCTTTCTCACGGGATTCCCGAGAGATTTCTCCTATTTTGCCGTGCCCGTGCTTCTCATCCTCTCGCTCCTCATATGTATCAGCAATATAGCGCTTATCCGTCACGAAGGATTCAGAATAAAAAATCTGCTCGGTTTTCTTCTGGGGGGCTTCTATATCGGCTCAACGGCGGCACTTTACGTGCTTTTTGACGTAATAGATAAAAATATGCCGGATACGACCGCAGGTACCATACTCAATACGTTTATCCCGCTGTGCCTGCTCCTTATCCTCTGCTATTTCGAATGTATCTTTGCGGGCTTTGCCGTCATGTCTGCCATGGCATTCCGGCATATCCCCGAATATAATAAGGACTATATAATAATCCTCGGCTGCTCCATCAGTAAAAAAGGCGGCCTTCTCCCCCTGCTCAAGGGCAGAACGAACCGTGCCGTCCGCTTTGCGTGGGACCAGGAGATCGCAACGGGCAGGAAAGTTCTGTACGTTCCCTCCGGGGGACAAGGCCCGGGCGAGATCATGAGCGAGGGCTCCGCAATGGAACTGTATCTTCTGTCCCACGGGGCTGAAAGCGATGAGGTATACCCGGAGAAAATGTCACGCAATACGGAAGAAAACCTTAAATTCTCCGGAGAGATAATCAGAAAAATGAACCCGGATGCAAAAATTGCATTTGCAACCACCAACTATCACGTTTTCCGTTCGGGCCTGCTTGCCAAAAATGCAGGACTTGACGCGGAGGGAATAGCCAGCCGCACCAAGTGGTATTTCTGGCCCAACGGCTTCGTACGGGAGTTCTTTGCGGTTTTGTCAATGCATAAAAGGGTACATATAATGGTATCGGCAGCATGCACCGCCGTGTGTGCGGCGTTGGCGCTGACGGCATATTTTTGCAATCTGCTGTAAATAATTATTCAAAACTATTGACAAAGCATTTTTCTTGTGATATTCTTAACTAAACCGTTGAGGAAGAGTGAGTAAGTCTTATCACTGCTTTTCAAAGAGAGCCGTGTGCGGTGAGATCACGGCAGAGCACTAAGACCGAATGGGCTTCTGAGGGCGAACAGAAACGAAGGGCGGAGAGATTTCGCCGCGGAGTATGTGAGCCGGAGTGTTCCTCCGTAAAAGGGAACGGCATATGTCAGTATGCACAGAGAGGACGGATATTTCCGTCAAGCAGGGTGGCACCGCAGGAATTCTTCCTGTCCCGGCATTTCCGGGACAGGATTTTTGTTTTCCCGGAGAATGAAACCGATAAATTTATTTCTGAAAGGAATATAAAACCATGAAAAAGATCATCTGTATCCTCCTTGCAGTGGTATTCTGCATAAGCCTCAGCGCCTGCGGCGAAAAGCCCGCCGACGATAACGGCAAGACTACCTATAAGATAGGTATCTGTAATTTCGTAGACGATGCATCCCTCAATCAGATCATCAAGAATATCGAAGATCAGCTCAAAGTTATCGAAAAAGATGCTGATTTTCAGTTCGACGTTACCGTGGAAAACTGTAATATGGATTCATCCCTTCTTCAGCAGATAATCGATGAGTTCAAGGCAGACGAGGTAGACCTTATGGTCGGCGTTGCAACTCCCGTTGCAATGGCAATGCAGTCTGCAACAGATGAGATCCCCGTAGTATTTGCGGCGGTATCCGATCCCGTCGGAGCGGGTATCGTTGACAGCATGGAAGCTCCCGGCGCAAACGTTACCGGAACCTCCGATGCTCTTGATACCAACAATATTTTCAATCTTGTCACCGCAATGAACCCCGACATCAAAAAAGTCGGTCTTCTGTATGACGTGGGACAGGATGCCTCCACTCAGGCAATCGTTGATGCAAAGGCATATCTCAACGATAAGGGCATCGAGATCGTCGAAGCAAACGGCGCTACCATCGAGGAGATCACCCTCGCGGCAAATCAGCTGGTTGAAGAGGGCGTCGAAGCAGTGTTCACCCCCTCCGATAACTCCATCATGGCGGCAGAGCTTTCCATCTATGAGATATTCGCAGATGCGAAAATCCCTCATTTCGCAGGTGCCGATTCCTTCGCACTCAACGGTGCTTTCCTCGGCTACGGCGTAGACTATGCAAACCTCGGCGTTGAGACCGCCGATATGATCAAAGAGATCCTCATTGACGGAAAAGATCCCGCGACCCTCGCTGTCAAGACCTTTGACAACGGTACCGCAACCGTCAATACCGATATCTGCGAAGCAATGGAGCTGGACTATGACGAGATCTCAAAGATCTTTGAGCCTCTCTGCACAAAGGTACAGTCCATTGTGACAGCGGAAGATTTCGAATAATTTTTAGCGGAGACTGTTTTGGAAAACAAAAATTCATTGAAACGATTTTTCGGCAGGATATCGCCCATTCTCATACTTGTTGTGATAATGGTCATCCTGCATATGAGCATATTCGGAGGAAAACCGATCCTCACGTGGACCCGTGATATGGGTGCTATTGAGGTCGGACTTATTAACTCCCTCGTCGTGCTTGCTCTTTTCCTCAGCTATACCATGCTCAACGTCTGTGACCTTTCCACCGACGGATGCTACACCCTCGGTGTGGCAGTCGGCGGCGTGGTCGCGGCGGCAGGGCATCCCTATCTTGCGATCCTTGCGGCGCTGGGCGCCGGCGCGCTTTCCGGACTGGTGACTGCGTTCCTCCAGACGAAAATGGGCATCAACAGCCTGCTTGCGGGTATCATCGTAAATACCGGCCTTTACAGCGTGAATATCGTTATCATGGGAAAATCCACCATCAACGTGTTCAAATCCGCAACGATCTTCAAAAAGCTCACCGACGTGTTGGGAGGATCGGCGGCAGCGGAATATGCATCCCTTATAGTGGGCGGCATTGCCGTGATAGTAGTGATAACCTTCCTGTCATTCTTCCTGCGTACCCGTCTCGGCCTTGCCATCCATGCGACCGGAGATAACCCCGATATGGTGAAATCCTCATCCATCAGCCCCGTTATGACAACTATCGTGGGCCTGATGATTTCCGGCTCCATGACTGCTCTTTCCGGATGCCTTTTCATCCAGTATACGAAATCCGCGGATATCAATGTGGGTACCGGCATGGTCACCATGGCGCTGGCATCCCTGCTTATCGGCGGCGTGTTCATCGGAGAGGGAAGCGTCCCCGTGAGAGCTCTGGGCGCCGTTCTGGGAACCGTGATTTTCAGAATGATATATGCCATAGCTCTGGCGCTGAAGATAGATACCAACCTTCTGAAGCTTGTGTATTCTCTCATCGTCGTTGCGGCAATATCCACCCCCTACCTTAAAAACAGGTATCCGCTCTTGAAGCGCAGACTCACCCATAAAAAAGCGGGAGGTGCGGAAAATGCTTAAACTTGAAAACGTTTCCATGACATTCTGTGTCGGCACTCCCGATGAGAAAAAAGCGCTGAATAACGTTTCGCTCCACGCAAAAAAAGGCGATTTCATAACGATCATCGGCGCCAACGGCGCAGGTAAATCCACACTTTTCAACTGTATCGCCGGCGATTATATGACCGACTCCGGCAATATCATTCTCGGCGGCAGGGATATTACGTTCATGCCGTCCCATAAGCGCTCCAGAGTGATAGGAAGACTTTTTCAGGATCCCATGAGAGGATCGGCGCCCGGCATGAGCATTGAAGAAAACCTCGCCCTTGCCGCAGGTCACGGCGGCTGGCTTTCCTCCATATCCAAAAAAGATAAGATGCTCTTTCGTGAAAAGCTTTCACAGCTCGGTATGGGGCTTGAAGACAGAATGAGTCATCCTGTCGGTATGCTCTCCGGAGGTCAGCGTCAGGCACTCACTCTTATGATGGCGACTATAAATCCGCCGAGCCTTCTGCTCCTTGATGAGCATACGGCGGCACTTGATCCGGGAACTGCGGAAAAGGTGCTCGATCTCACAACGAAGATCGTCGAAGAGAATGATCTCACCTGCCTTATGATAACTCATAATATGCAGTCCGCCCTTGAGCTGGGCAACAGAACTGTTATGATGGATGCGGGAAAAATTATTTATGACGTTTCCGGCGAAGATCGCAAAAACGTCACCGTCTCCGACCTGCTCGCAAAATTCAGAGAAGCATCCGGCAAAAATTTCGATAACGACCGAATGCTTCTGACATAAGAAATGTGCCGCCCGAGAGGGCGGCACAAAACAAAATGGGGTAAAACATGGAAAAGAAATATCCGATAACAGGAGCCGATAATAAAACACCGTCCATACCGTACTATTTTTCGTGGGTAAACAGTTCCAACGAGGGCTCCAACGAGCGCCAGACCATAGTCAATCTGGACTTCTTCGGCTATATGAAAGAGAAGTACGGAATGCAGATAGAGATATATGCATGGGATGCCGGCAACTTTGACGGCGCTTCCGGCGGCTACGGCGACCTTTCCTCCGAAAAATTCAAGTCCCAGTATCCCAACGGCTATAAGCCGGTGGTGGAGAGAGCAAAAGAGCTCGGTATCCGCATGGGACTGTGGGGCTCTCCCGACGGATACGGCGACGACCCGGAAACGGAGAGGGAAAGATTTGAATTTTATGTCCATCTCTGCAGGGATTATAACTTCGCCGCTTTCAAGATGGACGGCGTGTGCGGATTCCTCCGCCCGGAAAAGGCACATAAATTTGCCGAAATGCTGGAAGAATGCCGCAAATACAGCCCCGACCTCATAATCCTCAATCACAGATTGGAAATGTACGAGGCGCAGAAATATATAACCACCTTCCTCTGGAATGGCGAGGAGACCTATACGGATGTCTTTGCGAGAAACCACGTCACAGCGCCCCATAACAGAGCATATCTGTTCCGCCGCGGCCACGTTTTCGATGAAAACGGAAACCTCACCCGCCTTGCGGAGGACCACGGCGTGTGCCTGTCCTCATGCCTTGATTTCTTCGAGGACGAGCTCATATACCAGGGCTTCGGACGGTGCCTCATCACCGCCCCCGAGACTTACGGAAATCCGTGGCTCTTAAAGGATTCCGAACTGCCGAAACTGGCGAGAGTGTATAATCTCCACAGAAGATACAGAAATATCCTCGTTGACGGTGTGCTCCTGCCGGAAAACTACGGTGCATGCGCCATTTCAAGAGGAAGTGACTCACATCGCTTTATCTGTACCGGAAACGATACGTGGGAAACGAAAAAAGTCAGAATAAAACTCGATGAAGAAATAGGGCTTAAAGATGCGGATAAGTTAAAGGTTGTCATCCGCCATCCTTTCGACTGTGTCGTAGGCGAGTATTCGTACGGCGATACCGCAGAGATCGAAATGCTTCCTTTCCGCGCATACCTCATCGAGATTTCCGATAACTGCGGCCCCGTATTGACGGGCGCAAAATATGAAGTTATCCGTGAGGACGAAAAGGGAAATCCTCTGGAGATCGCACTCATTTCCGGTAAGGTGGATGATGAAAGCATCAAGGTCACCACGAGAAGCGAGGAAAAAGCCCCCGTATTCCTCGGAAGCCTTGAAGACGAAGAAGACCCCGCCGAAAACGGCGAGAAGATATACGAAACCGCACTTTTTGCCGTAGATAATGACTCTCTCGAGCTTCAGAGCCTGAAACGCTCCGGGAAAACGGAAATCCCCGAGGTTCAGGCGGCACGTGATGAATTCTTCGGCCAGGAAACGTATGTGAAAAGAGGCTGTGACAACGGTGCAATGTTTGACGGTGACCCCGAGACTTTCTTCGACGGCCAGTCAAGAAAGTTCTGGGGCTGGAGTCTCCGTTGGTTCGGCGGATGCCTGAGAATAGATCTGGGTGAGACCGTGGATGCAGACTGTATCGAATTCGTCTCGTTCAAGGGCAATGAAGCGGTCGAGGAAGTGCCCGAACAGATAATTCCCGAGTCCTTTGATTATTCGGTTGACCTCAAAAACTGGAAAGAGTCCGGAAAGGTGCAGTTCGTCGGTGAGGAAGACTACCGTGAGCGCATTATCAAAATGCGCGAGCATATTTCTTTCGACCTTGACGGAAAAAAGACCTGCCACAGATATCCGATCTCCGACAAAATAAGATATCTCCGCATGGCAGATCCCATGAGCCGCATCTATTCCGTGAAGCTTTATAAAAACGGCGAAGAAATAAAGCCCGAAAAGCCTGTCGCAAATAACCTCATGGCGCATTATAAAAAGCGCCCCACGGCAAAACTCGTTTCCGGAAAGGTGAAGATCCCCGCATATAATAAAGGGGATTACCTGGCAGTAGCCCTCGAGGGCAATCACGGAGAAGAGGGCGCATACTGCACATTTGAGATAGACGGCAAGCTGTACGGAGCAACCGGGCGTGCCCCCACGTTCCCCGTAAATCCTTGGGAATTCTGTGTCGGCATATGCAGTGAAAACTCCACTTATTATTTCACTCTTCCCGAAGGCATGGAGGGAAAAGAAATAAAGATATATACCTCGTTTATGAACAAGGACGCAACAAACGTCAGATGCGACGTCCGCCTCTGCACAAAGCACGAATAAATAAAAAAAGCCGGAGAGCTTAGGAGCCCTCACATAGGGAGAGAGGCGCCGCTGATCGTTCGTTCTGAATACCGTCGGCGTAACAGCCTAAAGGCTGAGGTACGGCAGGTGTTCAGAACGGACAAAGGAAAGATATAACAAAATGACCGAAACTTTCGTTTCGGTCATTTTTTCATTAGATATTCGGAAATCTTCCCACCGTTCTTGGTTTATTAGTCTTTTTTCTCTTTCCGGTTTTTG
>JAZUGU010000117.1:0-3724 GCA_045641325.1 Candidatus Avispirillum sp. | reverse complement strand
GCCCTCCTCAACGTAGGCTTCTCCCACGGGGGTGAATGCCTCGGGATCGGATTTCAGCTCGATGACGGGAGGTTCGTGGTCGATGATGACGACCGTTCTCACGGCACTTCCCGTTTTGCCCCAGTATGATGCGGTATATTTTACCGTATATTTTGCGCCCGCAACGGAGGTATCAACCTCGCCTTTGACGGATACTTCAACGGGTCTGGGCTCTTTGAAGAGGACGGAGCCGTATGCCTCGGCGACAGCGCCCTTTTCCTCGTACTTTTCTCCTACCTCGAGAATGACCTTTTCATCGCCGTTGAGAGTGACGTTCACCGTCCAGCGGTTGAAAATGAACAGGAACATGAGCACGAGAGCGGCGGCGCAGAACGTTATCGCTGTGACAATTGCCGCCGTATTCACGGAATTCTTCTTTTTCCTTTTTCTTTTGTTGTTCTGATACGCCATTACAAACAAATCTCCAAGTTAATATACAATAATATTATAGTACCCTTGACGACAAAAATCAACCGTTTTTTACAAAATATTGTGTCTGTAAAGTCATTTCTTCCGATATGTTGCAATTATTGACGGCAGAAATTTTATATGGTATAATTACATTGTGATGATTTGATTACAAAACTGACCGTTTACCGGAGGTGCGAATGAAAAAACTGAGATCTGCCGCTCTTTTATCTTTAATACTGACAGCTGTTTTTATTCTCGGCGTTACCTGTATCGGCACGGGGGCTTTCTCCGATGACCCGTCTGACTCCTACGAAGTGATGACCGCGCCCTATGAGGACGAATCTCTCATATTATGGTTCGATCACTCTTTCAGAAAGACTTTCACCAGTGACAAAACTCCCACGGGAAAGAACACGTACTCCATTTACATGGCGAAAAACGAGATAGAGTCTGCCCAGTTCGTTCTTTATTCCGACACGGACAAGACCGGAATGAGCGCCTCCGTTACCGATTTTTCCGACGGGAAGGGGCACACCGTTCCCGCAGAAATTTATTACGAGATGTACGTCACCACGTACAATCTGAACGTGACACAGCCCATGGGCTCAACCGTTGACGACACCTTTATACGTGAGGGCGAAACGCCCGATCCCGTCGTTCCCCTCTCCGCTGTGGGCGGTAAATTCAAGCTCAACGGCGGAAAATCGCAGGCCTTTCTCATCCGCGCGACAAGTGCCGAGGACACCGCCGCCGGCTGGTACTCCGCAACGCTGGAGATCAAAAATTCATCGGGTCAGGTCGTTAAGTGCGCACGGGTATTCTGCTATGTCTGGGATTTCACGATCTCCGAAAAGACCGAGCTGAAGACTTCCCTTATCATTACCGACAACAACACTTACGGCGGATCTTATCAGCAGTTCTACGACTATCTTCTCGCAAACCGCCTCTGCGGTACGGATATCCCCGGCAAGGTTAAGGCGGACAATCCTTACGTTACCAACGACCGTGTTTCCGCCATAAGAGTTTACGCCGGGGCTTACAACGGATTCTCCTCCGGAAACCTCTACATGGACGATCCCTCCATGTATTCATCGTACAAGACGATCTACAACAATCTCTCCGCTTCTCCCGACTGGGATAAAATAAAGGACAAGCTTTATTTCTACACGGCGGACGAGCCCCTGCCCTACGATCTTTCCGTGGGAACGCGCCACGACGTGAACACCACCATCACGAGATACGATCTTGTGGAGCAGTTCTGGGGCGAGACTCCCATGACCATCGTGCCCGACAGTGAGGATCACCCCTATCCTTACAACAGATATTACAGCCAGCCGCTGTCCACCCTCCCCGTGGAGATGCTTTACGACTCTTTACAGAAAGAGATGGACTACGGTTCTGTAAAGCTATGGTGTCCCAGCATACAGAACTTCACCCCCATGTCGGAGATAAACAAATACGGAGCGGAGAATCTGGCGCGGGCCGGTTACCCCATACGGACCATGTGCGGCCCTTACTCCGGCACATACTCCATCGTCCCCGGATATTTCTGCTGGGAGAATATTTACGGAGAGGCGAACGACCGATACAAGTCCTATCAGAAGATGCAGAACGACCGCGGAGAGCCGCAGGACCTTTGGGCGTACTTCGGCGGCTCCTACAATTACTGCGGCCACGTTATCGAAAACACGGGACTTCAGACGAAAATGTTCTTCTGGCAGCTTTATCAGAATGACGTTTCGGGTTATCTGCTCTACGCCACCAACAACTGGAGCGAAACGGGAGCCGCTCCCGACACCACCGTGACAGGCTCGAGGACAACTTCACAATGGCACACGCACAGAAATCCCCTGCCCAACGGCTACAACGAATTCGGAAACGGAGTTCTGTACTACGGCAAGAACGCGGCAAGGATAAACGTGCCCGGTGATGTTGTGGGCACTATCCGTGTTGAGATAATGCGCGACGGTGTTGAAGAATATCAGATGCTCAAAATGCTTGAGGAGTATAAGGGCAAAAACGCCGCAATGAACATGGTATCCCTGGTTTCGGCAAACGTTGTGAACTACCTTTCACAGAAGTCCTTTGACACGTCCTCGTACGGCATGGATGACGATTACGACATAATGGAATCCGTGCGCCGCAGGATAGGTAATGCCGTTGAGGCGGCGGTCATAGAAGGCGAGTGCGTACACACCTACGATGAGGGAGTTGTCACGAAAGAGCCCACCTGTCTCGTTATGGGAACGCTCCGGCGCACCTGCACGAAATGCGGTGCCGAGTGTGACGAGGTGATACCCACGCTCCACACGCAGGGAGACGTTTTCGAGCCGGTTTCGGGAGAATTCGCCACCTGCACTGAGGATTCGACGGCGATCCTTGAATGCCCCATATGCGGATACAGAAAGATGGACAGAAAGCTCGCTCATCACAGCGACCGCGACTACTTTGTATACACCTCCGCATCCGATGCAAATCACTATATCAGCTGTAAGGAATGCGGGGAGCGGCTCAATACCGAGGGGCACAACATGTTTATAAAGAACATATCTCCCACCTGCACGGAGGACGGCGGCGCGGCGGACGTGTGCAAGCGCTGTGGCAAGAAGGTATTTACCTCCGTCACACCCGCCGTGGGGCACGTCTACGAGGACGGATACTGCACGGTTTGCGGCGAGGCTGATCCCTCGGCGCAGACTATTCCCGGAGACCTTGACGGTGACGGCAAAGTGACCGCGAAGGATATAAACCTCATCAAAAAGATGATGACAGGTACTATCGCATATCTGGATGCCGCAGACCTGAACGGCGACAACAAGCTCACCGTTGCAGACGTCAATGCACTCAAGAAGATAGTTACAGGATCATAAAGAAAAAGCCCGTCTTAGGAGCGTTCACATAGGGAGAGAGGCGCCGCTGATTGTTCGTTTCGGAGCGCCATGGGACGTCCGAAACGGACAAAGGAAAGATACAAAAAAATGACCGAAACCTCAGTTTCGGTCATTTTTTTCATTAGTTATTCGGGAAATTTTCCCGCCATTCTTGGTTTATTAGTCTTTTTTCTCTTTCCGTTCGGCGGTGAAAAAATCCCTAAGTGAAGCCCCGTGAGCCGGGGGATTCTTTTTTAATTATTCACGCCGTGGTGCATTGTGGGTGAGGATGCGGTAAGCGGCAGGAAGGTATATCCGTTGGAAAGGCCCCAATTGATTATCCTTTCTACGGCATCGATACTGAATTTCTTCGTATCGTGCTGGAGGACAACGGAGTTCTTTCT
>JAZUGU010000116.1:0-10296 GCA_045641325.1 Candidatus Avispirillum sp. | reverse complement strand
ATAGAGGTGCCATCAGAGCATTAGCAGAGATTGCCACGCCAGTGTGCCGCACTGGCTCGCAATGACACGCCCGGTGGGCGTGTGGGCAAAGAGCGTTCGTCCGCATACAGAAACGGGGCGTTTCACGCTCCCGTTTCGTTCCGTTTGCAAGAAATATCCGTCTGTAAGCGTAAAAACGATTCAGCAGCGAAGCGTCTTTCGCCCGCGGGGGCTTCCCCGCAAACTATAATTTACCGTTCCCCTTAACTCTTAAACTTAAAACAAAAAACCCGCCGGTGGCGGGTTTTTCATATTATACTGTTTTCAGCCCTCGGCGGTGGTGGTGTCCTCTGCGGGAGCTGCCTCGGTAACTGCCTCGGTGACTTCAGCCTCTGCCTCGTCATCGTCGCCTGCGATCATTTCCCAGAAGGACTGGTTATCGCTCTTGTTCTCTGCGTTTACAACGTAAACGGTGCATACGAGAAGAACGAATACGATCGCAACGATACTGGTGACAACGGACAGCTTCTTGCTGACTGCCTGACCCTTGTTCTTTCCGAAGAAGGTGTCTGCGCCGCCGGCGATGGTACCGGAAAGGTTATGTGATTTACCCTCCTGCATAAGTACTGCCACTACGAGGAATACGGAAAATACAAGAAGGATTATACCGATTACAAGCTCGAACGTGCTCATTTTGTGATCTCCTTTATATCTGTGAATAATAACGATTCAATCCGCCCGTCGATACGGACGCTCAGTTATTGTATCACACGATTCGGGAAAATGCAATAGTAAATTTACATTTTTCAAAATTTATTGTCAATGCGCCGTATACGGGAAGAATTCCGCCAGCTCCGGTGCGACCTCACGGACGAACGCCGCCAGCTCCTTATCGCTCATGACGGTGTTTCTGCCGTTCTCGTATTCGGCGTCGACCCGCGCCTTGATCTTCGCCACTCTTTCGTCACGCTTATCAAGTTTAATATGGGAGCCGCGCTCCGCAAGGCGGGTGTTCATCCAATGTGCCACGCCTGCCAGACCGCTGTGGGCATCAATGGCAACCGCGGCAGGTCTGCCCAGCAGAAGGTCCGTATTAAATATATTGTAAATTTCCTCGTCCTTCATGAGACCGTCCGCGTGGATACCCGCTCTCGTCACGTTGAAGTCTCTGCCCACGAAAGGAGTTCTGGGGGGGATCTCATAGCCTATCTCGTTTTCGAAATATCTGCCGATCTCGGTGATGGTGGGCAGGTCCATGCCGTCTCTCGTTCCTCTGAGGGAGGCATACTCCATGCACATGGCCTCAAGCGGGCAGTTTCCGGTGCGCTCGCCGATGCCGAGAAGCGAACAGTTTACGCCGGACGCGCCGTACAGCCACGCGGTGGACGCATTGGTGACCACCTTATAGAAATCGTTATGTCCGTGCCACTCCAGCATGGAGGAATCTATCCCCGCATAGTGGATAAGGCCGTAGACGATGCCGGGCACGCTCCGGGGAAGCGCCGCGCCCTGGTAGGTGACGCCGTAGCCCATGGTATCGCAGGCTCTTATCTTGACAGGGATGCCGTATTCCTCGCCGAGCTGACGGAGCGCCGTTGCGAAGGGGACGACGAAACCGTAGAAGTCGGCTCTCGTTATGTCCTCGAAATGACAGCGGGGACGGATGCCCATTTCAAGCACCTCGCGGACCACGCCCAGGTATTTTTCCATGGCTTCGCCGCGGGTGAGGCCCATTTTATTATATATATGGTAGTCAGAGCAGGAAACGAGGATGCCCGTTTCCTTGATGCCCAGGCTCTTTACAAGCTCGAAGTCCTTCTTGGAGGCACGGATCCAGCTTGTGATCTCGGGAAACTCGTAGCCCAGGTCCATACATCTCTGCAGGGCTTCCCTGTCCTTTTCGGAATAGACGAAAAACTCCGACTGGCGGATGATGCCCTTGGGGCCGCCGAGCTTATGGAGGAGCTTGAAAAGATCTACTATCTGATCCACCGTGAACGGCGCTCTCGACTGCTGTCCGTCACGGAAGGTGGTATCGGTGATCCATATTTCCTCGGGCATATTGACCGGCACGTATCTGTGGTTGAACGATACACGGGGCACCGCGTCGTAGCTGTAAAGCTGACGGTACAGATAGGGTGTGTCACGGTCCTGCAGCTGATAATGATAGACGGACTGCTCGATAAGGTTCGTGGCCTCGGAATACTCCACTCTGCCGTCACGGTCGCCGTTTTTATCTCTGAATGTCTTGGGTTTGTTTGCCATTTTGCTTCTGCCTTTCGGTGTATTGCGGTCAGTATACACGAATTTCCTCTTTTTGTCAAGCGTTTTTGCAAGTTTTTATGGGCATTGATGCAAATTCGGGCGTATATTTGAATGCGATTTCCGATTTTTGCAACTATTTTGTGCCGTTCCGTCGAAAAACGGCTCATGAGAGCCGTTTTTCAAATTCTTCCTTATCCATGAGAACGTTGACTGCGGACAAAAGGGCGCTCGACGTCATGCCGGGGGGGAGGCCCAGAGAGGCGGCAAAGGCATCCCTTTTCGCTTTGCTGTCGGGAAAGCCCGTGAGTCCTTTTTCGTAAAAGTCCGCGGTGATCACTTCCTCGCCCCGGGGCTTTCCCCCCTCGGGGTGGTGCTGAACGAATGTGGCGAACAGCTCCCGGAGAAGCTCCGCTTCCATCCCCTCAACTCCCAGCACGCCCTCCTTTGACGGGGCGCTCTTTCTTTTTTCCTTGCCCTCGATGCGGGGAACGTACAGATTATATATCTTATCCGGCGGCACCGACGAGCACAGGCGGGAGCGGATGACCTTTCCCGCTCCGTCGCTGTCGGTGAGGATTATGACGCCGTTTTCGGAGAGCTTTCTGACAAGCGCCGCCCTCTCGCGGTTTTTGAAGATGCCGAAGCCGTCCGTGGTGACGATATGGGCATCTATCACGGACGAGAGTTTGATCTTATCGTATTTTCCCTCCACGATGACCGGCAGGGGCACTCTTATCTTTTCTTTTTCCATATCAGTTTATGGTGTTTTCCATGCCCTCGCGGATACGGAGCACCACTTCTTTCAGATATTTATTTTCCGGCGCCGCAAGGAGCGGGTCGGCAAGGCTCACCTTTCTCGCGGCATCGGTGGCGCGGACCGTTATCTCCGCTGATGCGGAGGATGCGAACTGAAGATCCGTTGTTCCGCTCTGGCGGATAGTGCCGCCGCGGGCGAAGAAATCGCCTGGGCCGCGCATTTTCAGGTCCTCCTCCGCGATGGCAAAGCCGTCGTTCAGGCGGCACATGGTATCAAGGCGGCGGAGAGAGGTCTCGTTCACCGTATCGGAAACCAGGATGCAATATGATTTGTCTTTTCCTCTGCCCACACGGCCTCGGAGCTGGTGGAGCTGTGACAGGCCGAAGCGCTCGGCGTTTTCCACCACCATGAGCGTTGCCTCCGGCACGTTGACGCCCACCTCGATGACCGTGGTGGACACGAGCACGTCAAGGTCGCCGCTCACAAAGGCGTTCATGGTTTCGTCCTTTTCGGCGGTCTTCATTTTGCCGTGGATAAAGCCGATGCGAAGCGTGGGGAGCTTCTTTTTCAGCTCCTCCGTATAGGGCAGTGCCGCTTTCAGCGGCGGCTCGGGTATCATAAGGGGCGTAAAGGAAATATCGCACATTTCCTCGGCGGACTCGGTCTTTTCCGCAGTTTCCTCGATGGCGGGGCAGACCACGTACGTTCTGTGTCCTTCAGCCGCCTGCTTTTCGATAAAGCCGAGAAGCCTTTCACGGTAGCTTTCGTCAACACGGAAGGTGCCGACCTTCTTTCTGCCGGGGGGCATTTCATCAAGGCGGGACACGGCAAGGTCGCCGTAGATCACCAGAGACAGGGTGCGGGGGATGGGCGTGGCGCTCATGACGAGGGAGTGCGCTTTTTTGCTCTTTTCACGGAGAAGCGCTCTCTGGTTTGCGCCGAAGCGGTGCTGTTCGTCGGTGATGACAAGTCCGAAATTATTGAATTCCACGCCGTCGGAAAGCAGAGCGTGCGTTCCGATGACGATCTGCGCGCCGTCTCCCTTTATGCTTTCGCGGACCTTCTTCTTTTCCGCGGCGGTCATTGAGCCGCAGAGAAGCGCCGTTTCGATGCCGAGGGCGGAAAAGATGGCGGAAAGATCGGCATAATGCTGTTTCGCAAGGATCTCCGTGGGTGCCATGATGGCGCATCTCGTGCCGTTTTTCACGGCGATGTATGCCGCCGCCGCCGCAACAGCGGTCTTGCCGCTGCCCACGTCGCCGCAGAGGATGCGGCACATGGGTTTCCCCTGCCTCATGTCGGCGGATATTTCATCAATGCTTCTTTTCTGCGCGCCGGTGAGCTCAAAGGGCAGGATATCGGTAAGCGGCTTTACGTCCGTATCGGGGCAAGGGAGCGCGCCGTCCGCATCCTTTCCGTTTTTCGCGGTGCACATGGCGGTGCAGAGGGTGAAGATCTCGTCAAAGGCAAGTCTTTTTCTCGCCGCCGCGAGAGATTCCGTATCCGGCGGGAAATGCACCGTTCTCAAAGCGTGCCCCAGGGTGCACAGAGAGTTCTCCATGAGCACGGACGAGGGGATATGATCGTTCACCTGAACGGTGGCGATCCTCACGGCTTCCTTTATGAGCCCTGCGAGGAATTTCTGCGAAAGCCCTGCGGACAAAGGATACACGGGCACTATGGGGAGAAGCGGTTTTTCATCGGAGAAGGGCTCCGCCACGGGGTTGGACATGGTCACTCTGCCGCCGGACATCTGGAGTCTGCCCCAGAAGCGGTATTCCGCTCCCACCTGAAAGACGCTTTTCATGAAGGGCTGATTGAAATAGGTTATCTCCACCGAGCCGCTTTCGTCAAAGGCGCGAAATTTGGTGAGGCTCATGCCGCGGCGGATATTGGCGGTTTTCGGCTCCGTTGCCACGGTGAGGACAAGCGAGCAGGGAGGGGGCACGTCTTCCGCGCGGCTTATGGCTGCCGCCGCGGATACGGTTTTCACGTCGCCGCGGTTCTGGTATGCTCTCGGGTAATGGTGCGCCAGGTCGCGCACGGTGGCGATCCCTGCCTTTTCCAGAGCTTTCGCTTTGGCAGGGCCGACGCCCTTCAGCTCGGAAACGCTTGAATCAAGTGTTATCATGCCGTATCCCCCCTTTCGTTTTTTTCATTGTACCACACGGGAAAGACTTCGTCAAGAAGGACGGGGAGTTCAAATTATAGTTTGCGGGGAAGCCCCCGCAAACTATAATTTGCAAAATTTCAAAAAATATTTTCAAAACCCCTTGACAGTCACGTGACCGTGTGATATAATTATGTCACCATAAGAAAGGAGTCCGAAAAATGGACAACAACAAAAAGGTAAAGAAAATCATTACAGCGGCGGTGATCGCCGTGCTGGCAATCATCGTTATAGCAAACTGCTTCTCCATCGTTGAGGCAGGTCACACCGGCGTTATCGTCACCCTCGGTGAGGTAAACGAAAATGTGCTGCAGGAGGGTATCCACCCCAAGCTCCCCTTCGTTCAGCAGATCGTGAAGATCGACAACCGTATCACAAAGCTTGAGGTGGAAACGGAGGCCTTCTCCAAGGACCTGCAGACCGTTACCACCACGCTTGCGATCAACTACCGTGTTGACACGTCGAAGTCCTACAGTATCTATAAGAACATCGGTGCCGATTACGAAGCCGTCCTCGTCACCCCCGCGGTCAACGAGGTGCTGAAGGCCACCACCGCGCAGTATACCGCGGAGCAGAGCGTTACCAACCGTGCGCTTATCTCCGACGGACTTGTGGACGGCCTCAACGAAAAGCTCAACGATATCGGCCTGTACGTGACCGACGTGAACATCATCAACTTTGATTTCTCCGACGCGTACATCACCGCCATCGAGGAAAAGCAGGTCGCACAGCAGAAGCTCCTGAAGGCAGAGACCGAAAAGCAGACCGCCATCACCAACGCCGAGGCGGAGGCTGAGGCGCTGAGGATCCGCTCCGAGGCGGAGGCCGCCGCAAACAAGGTGCTGGCTGAATCCGTCACTGCAGAGCTTGTTGAATATAACAAGATCGAAAAGTGGGACGGTAAGCTCCCCACCGTATCCGGCGGCACGGCGATAGTTGACATAGGCGATGTCGCAGGCGATGAAAAATAAGCTCGTAAGGGAGCTCCGTACAAAGGAGCTCCCTACTTCTGAAAGTGCGGAGTATTTCCATAGGGTTATGGAAATGCTCCGCCGTGAGCAAAAGTGCGACAAAAGCGACCCGAAAACGGTAAAAAAGTTTTATCTTTCCAAAAAGCCCTTTTCCCGCACCGAATACAGAGCCTACCGTATGCTGTGGAAGCCCATGATGGGCTGCCCCACCATGCGTGACCCGGGATGCGACGACAGATATTATGTAAGCATCCGCTACGAGGACGGAAAAATCACATTCCGGCAAAAGGACGAATCGGCGATAAACAGAACGATATGGATTTTCGTCAGCCTGTTTTTCCTGTGGTTTGTAATATCACTTCTGACGATAAACGAGTTCCCGGCATATTTTCTTGCCGCATTTACGGCGGCGGGTGATATTTTAGGCTGGTATCTACTGTTTCGAAAAAATGACCACGATCCCTACCACACCTCCGAGGAATATATTGACGATGTGATGGAGATAGTGAAAGGATATTTTGATACATAAGGTGAAAGTATGCTATATATAATTATTATTCTCTTAATCATTATCTCACTTGGGCTGTCTATACGTCAGAACAAAAGAAAATTCCGGTTTTTGACCGACAATGCCGACAAAAAAACCTTTGTCTGCCCAAGTTGCGGACACCGCTTTCATCCAAAATGGTATCAGATGGTGTTCAGCATCCCCGCGATAGATCTGTACAACTCCGCAAAGCTCCGCTGCCCCGCCTGCCACAAGTGGGATATGTGCACCATCTCGCATGATGAGAGGTAAAAAGAGGAGTTTTTATGTTTCTGAGAAATATATTTGCCACCGATTTCGGGTGCGGTATGACACCGGCTTTGCTTCTGGCTATTATACTGTTCAACAACATCGTCTGTAATCCAAAGGAAGAGAACGGAAAATACTGTCTGAATGTCCGGCTGCCGAGAAAAGTATTCGGGATAATGCTCCTGTTTGTGTCAAGGAATCTTGATTATAAAGTGCCGCTGTATATTTTCATTTCGCAGTGTGCGATATACCTGACGGTAATTACACTGTCCGTCCTGTCACTCCTTGATGTTACGGTATTTTCAACAGAAATATGCGAGAGACACTTTTTGCAGGGCATCTCGATTGCTGAATTTGTATTATTAATCCTCTGCGTAATTGACAATACAATATGGAGAAAAAAGCATAAATTTGACTTATAAAGAGGCAATAACATGAAAAAACTGCTTTATACTATCCCGCTTCTCCCGCTTTTCCTGACCTCCTGCGATGCGCATATCGGAAGCCGACATTATGATGTGCCGTGGTATGATATCGCAATCCCTGTTGCGGTATTCATAATAATCGTTATTGCGGCACAAGGCAAATATCTTGCCGGAAAAACTTTTGTATGCCCGAAATGCGGATGCAAATTCCAACCTGAATTTTTGAAAGCGACATTTTCCATCCATTTGAATGACGACAGATATTTCAAGTGCCCCGCCTGCGGCAAAGCATCCTGGTGCAGTATTCATTACAAGGACAAATAATAAATCCCTCGCAGAATTTCGCATGATGAGAGATAAAAACAAGATAATGGTGCTTGTGAAAGGGTATTTCGATTCATAAGGCGAAAGTATGCTATAGATGTGTACGGTATAAACAAGGAGAAAAACAATGCGCAGAAAAAGCGTTGAAACAATAAAAAAAGATCACCGATGGTCGCTTTGCTTCGGTATCATCTTATTTCTGATAGCGGCACTTATGCTGTACTTTCCGCTGTCGGAGGGCACGGTATATCACGACAGCACCATAACCGTCAGAGAATTCGACCGTCATTTGGTTCCCGCCAGAACCGCTGCAGAAATCTGCACCGTGAAAGATGCGGATGGGGGATTTTATATTATCGGCGGGGAAAACTGCGACCCACAGCAACTTGAAGCGGAGCTTAAGGTCGGAAAAGCTGCTTATATCCGCTACACCGAAAACCGGCTATTGCCCATCCGCTACATGCAGGAAATAACGCTCGACGGAAAAATCATTTACCCGGACACGGACGGCGCACGTACTATTCCCGTGGGAGTTGGCGTAACATTTTCCGTAATATTCGTGCTTTTGGGAGCAATATGCCTTTTGCTCCGCAGATACAGCATCCGGCATGAAATAAAGATGCAGGAAAACCGTGATCTGCGTATACGGAAAAAATACGGAGATAAGACGAAATAATCAGATAGGATGCGTTGTCGCAGAAAAGAGGTAAACGAACAATGAGCATCACAGAATACAACATCCGGCTGATAATATTATTCGCCGTTGTGATTATCGGCACGCCCCTGCTTCCCTATTTCGAGATATACAAGCCCTTTACGGATTTTTTCAAGAGAAAAAAGCGGTTTGTGGTTCTGATTGTTGTAACAGTTCTCATTGTTTCACTGTTTGTTTTCTGGTTCGTAAATGCCCTTGCCGTAAAAGAAGAAATATTAGTTGATGCAAAGGTCGTAAATACAGAAAGACACGGCAGTTTCGGCGGACTTCACGATACATATCATATTACGGTCACCTCCGGCGGGAAAGAGTATGAAATATCCACCCCGTTTTTCGGCTCATCGGAGCTTCGTGAAAAAGCGAAAAAACTGAAAACCGGGGAATCTGCAAATTTTTCGTTTGTCTCGGGAACCGGATATGTATATGGCATTGAAAGTGCCGATTCCGGTCAATGAATGCATTTTTAACGCAAGTATTTTGCTGGTACACGCATTTTACTTCAATTAAGATTCAATTTCGAGTGACAAATAAACTGAACATACATTCAAAAGTCTATAAATCCGCAAGAATTCTTTTGCCTTGCAAAGAAAGGGATGACCATGATTATGTCAAAGAGAAGCAGAATAATAACAGTCATTTGTGCACTTATGTTTGTTGTCGGAATTATCACCGGACTTGTCGGGCGGGCAATTTGTGTGCGGGACAACGGACAGTATGAAAAAATCCAGCCGGAATTGTTCGCCCCGGATGAAATTGCAACCGTGCTCTTTTCTGAAAAAGCTCAGCAGCTTTATGTATGTTACAACGATGCATCCTATGTAAATGTCTATTCCCCGGAGGGAAAATTTCTGTGGGCTGTATCGACCCCTTATCTCAGAAATGAATATTTTGAGCTTTTAGATGACAAATTGATAATATACGACGAAGAAGCGTATATCTATGATTCCGCAAACGGCGATTTTATTGAAAAATGCGATGCGGATAGTCTTAATCTGAATTATGATTTTGAAAACGATATGACCGACCAATTCGAGCCGGGTGAATATTACTTTGATACATATCAGGTTTATAAAACCGACAGCCGCGGGGCTCTTATCACAATAGTGGAACGGCCTTGGTGGTATTGGCTGTTCAATTTCGGAGTGTGCTGGCTTGTGGCTTTCTGCGGAGGAATCGGCATCGGCATACTGTATTTCTTGTCTTCACGCCGGGATTACCGTGAGGTAAAAAGCCGAAGCCTTGCGAAAAACGGGAGGCTTTTCGAAAAAAACAAAAAAGCGGCGTTTGTTTTGAAGTATTATAAAATCAATACCGCAATCAGCCTCATATACACAGCGGCAAATATTTTTTGCGGGATTTTCTTTGACGGAATACTGTGTATAGGACTCATGCCCGTCGGAATACATTTTATTATTTCAAATATTATTACCGTAAATATGCTTGACACCCTCAGTATTTCGGAGGATGAAGCGACCGTTATAAACCATTGGAGACTGCGTGAGATCGTCACATTCGTCATAGCGTTCTTCTCCGTTGCGTTAGTTGTACTGTTTTGTGCATGATTATGCCCGAAAATCGGTTTCACATAAAACAAAGCTATCTCTTGCGGTCTGCTGTAATCAAGCGCCTGATCCCCTCAAAGCCGAGAGGATTTCGGCTTTGAGTACCTTCCCCAGAGGGGAAGGCAATAAAAAAACAGAGTGGGTACACTTTCGTGTACCCACTCGTTTGTTTTGGGTGTATTTTGCGTAGTGCACGGCAGTTCAGTCATAACAGGGAGGCGGCTCTCGCCTCCGGGTGCTTAGCCGGTGATACCGGAACGCTCGATACCCTGGATGATGTACTTCTGGCCGACACAGTACAGTATCAGCAGAGGAACGAGGATCAGGATACC
>JAZUGU010000115.1:0-5484 GCA_045641325.1 Candidatus Avispirillum sp. | reverse complement strand
TTTATAACAATACACGGTAATTATACGCTTTCCGCCGCCGAAAGTCAATAGAGAGAAAAGCACCGGGATCAGTTTTCCCGGTGCTTTTGTTCAGGCTTTCTTTATTCTTTTTTTTCGGAACTCGCTTCCCTTGAAATAATAAACGAGGAGAGCGATATCCGTCACGCCCCATGAAATGGGATAGCAGAGGCTGATGGTCAACAGAGTGTGGCTGGCAGAGAACACGGTGAGGACCCAGATGGCTCTCAAAAGACAAACGCCGAGACCTATGATGATAACGGGCTTCACGGCATCGCCTACACCTCTGAGAACGCCGGAGATGACCTCGATGACGGTCCACAGGAGATAGAAGGGAACGAAATATGTGATGATCTTCCACGTTGTGTCGATAACCTGGGGGTCATTGGTGAAGATGGTCAGGGCAGGGCGGGCAAGCAGAAGTATCATGCCGCTCATGAACGCGGTGATACCTGCGAACAGACCTGCGCTCACCTTCACACAGCTGAGGATACGGTCTTTCCTTCCGGCACCGTAGTTCTGTCCCACAAAGTTCATCACGGCAGTACCGAAAGCACTTGCCGTAGACCAGTAAACGCCGTCCAGCTTTCCGCTCATCGCCCACGAAGCGACGACCACCGTGCCCAGAGTGTTCACTCCGGTCTGGAGTATCACGTTGGAAACGGAATACATGGCGGACTGCAGTCCCGCAGGGATGCCTATCCTCATCATGTTTCCGAGAACTCTGCGGTCAATACCCAGCTTCTTTATGTTGATACGGCAGCATTCCTCCTTGGAGCGGCACAGAGATACCACCACGCAGACGGCACTCACAGCCTGTGCGGCAACGGTCGCCCATGCCACACCCGCAACGCCCATCCTGAGGATGATGACGAAGTAAAGGTCAAGTGCGATATTCACCACACAGCTCACCATGAGGTAATAGAACGGGCGCTTCGAATCGCCCAGCGCGCGCAGGATTCCCGAACCCATGTTGAAAATGAGAATGAAAATCGTGCCGATAAAATAGATACGGGTGTACAGCACCGCATCGCTCATCGTATCGGCGGGCGTTTTCAGAAACGAGAGTATCTGCGGAGAAAATACGATGACGGCGATGCTTATGATAACGCCGATGAGAAAGCAGAACGTCAGAGAGGTGTGCACCTCAACGGCAACTCTGTCCTTCATCTTCGCGCCGTAGTGCTGGGCGATGACAACTCCCGCGCCTCCCGCCAGGGAAACGAAGAAACCTATCAGAAGGTTTGTGATGGTCGCGGGGCTTCCGCCGACGGCGGCAAGAGCACCCGTTCCCACGAACTTGCCCACGATGATAGCGTCCACCGCATTGTATAACTGCTGAAAAAGCGTTCCCGCCGCAATGGGCAGAAAATATAATATCAGCTTTTTCCAGATGACACCTTGTGTCAGATCGTTGCGATCAGCCATATATTACCGAGCTCTTTCCTTTATGAATATTATAACGCCGATTATAACGGCAACGATTCCCGCGCCGAGAACAACGTACGGAACGGTCTCAAATCCCTCAGCCTGAATTTTCGAGGGGTCAGCGGGATCGTAATAAACGGTCACCTTGCCGCCCTCCTTCATGGAGGAATTGTAAGAACCGTAGTCAACTTCTTTGTATTCCTTGCCGTCCACGGTGTAGTCCACGTAAACCTTGTAGATGACGTTCGTATCGTCGGCGGCAAGATCCAGGTCTTCTTCAATGCGGACTATAGTGCCCTCGCAGGTGAGATAATCGGTCTTGGGACGTGTCAGCGCGAAAATTGCGGCACCTGCAAGAATGATGCCCATGACTATTATTAAAATCGATCTGATGCTTTTTCTGTTCATTTTTTTACCTTTCTTTCAACAAGCCGTGCTACGGGCATTTCGGTCATTCGGAGCTTTGCGCCGCCGTACGGCACAAGAGCGATCTTTTCGGGCTTTGTCAGCGCCCTGCGCGATTTGGGAGCCGGTGCCGCCACGGAGTCCTTATCGTTGATGCACTCCCATTCCACACGGCACATCTGCGCTTCGATTGCGATGCGGGGGGCAATGCTGGAAAAAGGTATTTTGTCACCTTTTTTCCGCTTTACTCTGAAAGCTTTTCCCGCAAAGGCGTAATTCCAGTCACCGCGGGGATAAAGCTCGTAGTCGCAGTAGGGGAACTTCACCTCAACGCCGTCGCCTGTCACGTATTCGATCTTATGATATTCCGCGGGGATCTGCAGGGAATACACTAAAGGGCCGTATTTCAAAACGTTCAGTCCGAAAGGCCGCCCTGCGAGACGGGGTTCATCGAAAAAATCAAGGGTGAAGCTTTCCGTACCCGTCCACTTTTTTCTGATCTTCAGGAGCTTTCCCGTTTTTCTCTGCCCGTTCAGAGCGTATCCCTTCGACCAGGAGGGTATCCTCACGGAAAGCTCAAAGCTTACGGGAGCGGATACTCTGACCGTATATTTTCCGCTCATGCGGAAAGGATAATCTGTTTTGACGGATATCTTAACTTGGGCATCCCCGATCTTCACCGAAAGGGAGGAGGGGATCATCATGACGCTTCTGATGCCCCCGTCTGTTTTCATGAAAGCGGATGCGGCAAATTTAGGCCAGCCCTGATTGAAGTTGGCGGTGCAGCAGCCGTAATTGGGCTCAAGTCCGAATATATGAGAGTTTGCGTTGTTGGTGGTGAAATGGGGCTCTTTCAAAGTGCGGCATTCTATCTGGTTCACCATCTGGTCGTACTGGTGAGTCCACATGTCATCGGAAATGGTGGCGGGAAGCGCGTTGAAAGCCAGCGTTTCGAGGCGGTCTGCCCATTTTGCATCGCCGGTGCAGGCGTAAAGCAGCTCGCAGGAGTACATCAGCTCCACGATACCGCAAAGCTCCGTACCGTGGTTTGCGCCGAGACCCGCGAGACATTCGTCTCCGGTGAAAGAGTCGACGGCAGTGCCGTGGTATTTATGGAGGTGCTTCCAGAGATCCCCCGCAATATCGGTGTAACCTTTACCGAAGAGCTTTGAGGTCACGGCTTCGTATTTCATCATCATGCCGATATTCACAATGTGCTTTTCATAGGTCCACGTGCCTGCGGTGTGTGACCATTCTTCTTTCAGCAGAAGATAGTCCTGCCCCTGAGCTTCGAGCATGTGTCCCAGTTCCCTGATCCATTCCTCGCCGGTGCGGTCAAAAAGAAACTGGAGCGCGGGAAAAGCCTCGAACCAGCGGAATTTTCCCCAGGCATCAAGAGTAAAGGTACCGGCGCGCATCTCATCTGCCAGACATTTCATCGCACGGTACAGACTGTCAAAAACCTTCTCGCTTCCGGTGTATTCGCAGTACTGTGCCAGCACCTTGGAGATGAGAATATATGCCCACATGTCGTAGGTCTTGCGCTCCTCCTTTGAGCAGGGGCAGATCCAGCCGTCCTCTTTCTGACGTGCTACAATGGAATCAACGTAGAACTGTGCACGGGAGATAAGGTCGGGATCATCGAGAAGAAAGGCAAGCGGAATGAATCCGTCCAGCCAGTAAGGCACTCTCTCCCAACCGTCACGGTTTCCGCCGATCCATGCGCTGTCGCGCACGTCGGGCCACATTTTATCAAGGTTTCCGGAAAGCCCCTCTGCCTGTATCTTCAGCTGATCGCGGAGCCATCCCGACGGTTTTATGTGAGAATATAAAAGTTCCATACTGTCCCTCCAGACTATACTACCTCAATGATACCACAAAAGGTAAAAAAAGCAATAAAAAAGGCTTGAAAAATCAAGCCTTTTTCAAGTTTTTTCGGTTTATCTGCCTGAGCGTGCCTTAAAGTCCGCATCAATATCTTTTTTCCAGTCTCCGTCAAGCTTTTTGCTTTTTCTCACGGAGCAGATGGCCTCGCTCACCACTCTGTAATTGAGTGCAGTGCCCTCGCTGTCGCAGTTGTAATTTGCGGCGTGATCCGCGTCGATGCCGAAATTACCTGCGCATTCAACCGCATCGATGTTTGCGCCCAGAAAAATGAATTCCCAGCCGTATTCTTTCTTCTGCCGTTCGATCATGGCTTTTACTTTATCCGCGGTGTAGCGGCGGCTGGCGTTTTCCATGCCGTCCGTGGTGATGACGAAGAGGGTGTGCTCGGGCACGTCCTCCGCTCTCGCATACTTGTGAACGTTGCCGATGTGGTGGATGGCGCCGCCCACGGCATCGAGAAGCGCGGTGCAGCCGCACACGTAGTAGTCCCTTTCTGTCATCCGGTCGATTTTCTCAAGAGGCACTCTGTCGTGGATAACGACCGGGGTGTCATTGAAAAGCACCGTGGAAACAAGGGCTTCTCCGTCTTCCTTTTTCTGCTTTTCGATGAGGGAGTTGAACCCTCCGATAGTGTCTTTTTCGAGCCCGCTCATGGAGCCGCTCCTGTCGAGAATGAATACCAGTTCAGTCAGATTCTTTTTCATTTTTTGTCTCCTTTTCAAATATAAAATGGCTGTTCGGTTTTTCACCTTACAGCCATATTATATCGGAGACGGGAAGTGAAAAGGTCGCTTCCCGTGCGACAAAATCACGCACCCAGAAGAGTCTGATCGTATGCGAAAAGCGTTTCGTTTATCTCGAAAACGTTGTAGTTTTTGTTTTCAATGTAATATTTGATGATAACATCGAAAAGAACGCTTTGGGAAAGGGCAAACCCCGCCTTGCGGAGCAGCTCCTCCGTTTCCGTAAGTGAAAGCTCCAAAGCGATCGCAAAGGCTATCGCCGTCACCTTTTTCGGCTTGTAAAATTTGTCGGAGCGTATCTTCGAGAAAAGCTTGCGGTCTATGTTTGCCTTTTTGTAGCATTGCACGTCCGTCATCCCGCACTCATCGATCTTTCTGAGAAGCATCTCGGAAAAGCTTTCGTCAAGCTCAAATCCGCCGTCCGCATTACAGCAGGTGGCTGCTTCCGACATTGAATAAACGCATGGCCGGCCGTCCGGCGCCAACTGTGATGTTTTCGCAAAGCCGGGGAGGTTGTCGCGTCTGCGCTTTTCGGTGTGGGCGGCAACGTAGTTTTCATCAATATATGCCTTGACCCCTGCGAAAGCACTGCTGCTGACGGTAAAGGAATCGCGGTCGAAAACAACGATGTAAACGTGCATTTCGTGTGACATCAGAAACGATGCGATCTCGGAAACCGCCACGTTCAGAGCACGGTCTTTGGGATATCCGTATACCCCCGAGGATATAAGCGGAAACGCCACGGTCTCACAGCCGTGCTTTTCGGCAAGAACGAGAGATTTGCGGTAGCAGGAGCGCAGGAGCGCTTCCTCTCCCTTTCCGCCGCCCTCCCAAACGGGGCCAACCGTGTGGATAACGAATTTTGCGGGCAGGGAATATCCTCCCGTTATTTTCGCATCTCCGGTCTCACAGCCGCCGAGAGTTCTGCATTCGGAGAGCAGCCCCGGCCCCGCCGCGCGGTGGATGGCGCCGTCCACGCCGCCTTCGCCCAGAAGAGAAGAAT
>JAZUGU010000114.1:0-7599 GCA_045641325.1 Candidatus Avispirillum sp. | reverse complement strand
GTTCTTCACGCCGTTTGCCGCGAACTCGCCTTTGATCTCTTTTCCGGAGCCGCCGATGCCGCATCCCATCGGATCACCGCCCTGGATCATGAATCCGGCGATGACACGGTGAAAGATCAGTCCGTCGTAAAATCCGTCCTTTGCGAGATTAACAAAGTTCTCAACTGTGATGGGCGCGATCTCGGGATAGAGCTCAAGCTTTATCTCACCGCCGCCCTGCATGGTTATTTTAGCGGATATCGTCTTCATTCTTCTACCACCTTCACATAATCAATAAATACGTCGTGGACGGGAACACTTCTTTCCGTGCCGTATGCGTTCATTACAACGTCAACGGATGCGATGGCGTCAAGCACGTCAAGTCCCTCGATGACCTTGCCGAATGCGGCGTAATTTCCGTCAAGGCTCGCCTTGTAGTCGCCGCTGTCGCAGATGAAGAACTGGCTTGACGCGGAGTTGGGGTCTTTTGCTCTCGCCATGGAGATAACGCCCCTGTCGTGGGAGAGATTGTTGTCAAAGCCGTTCGCCTTGAATTCGCCGGGGATATTCTTGCCGGAGCCGCCTCCGCCGTTTCCGTCGGGGTCGCCGCCCTGGATCATAAAGCCCTTGACGATGCGGTGGAAGGTGAGTCCGTCATAGAATTTCGCGTTCACAAGCTCAACGAAATTTTTGACGGTCTCGGGAGCGACGTCGGGATAAAGCTCAAGCTTCATGGTGCCGAAATCCTTGACCGCCATTTCAACGTAAACGGGGGAAGAGTCGGTGATCTCCTCTTCTTTTTCACCGCAGGCGGCGGTGCATAAGAGGATCATAACGAGGCATAAAATAATAGAAATGATTCTTTTCATGTTTTTTGTCCTTTCGTGAATCGTTAAGGATATTTTAGCAGACTTTTCCCCCGGTGTAAACAGTTTTTCGAAAAAAGAGGCGCTGTAATGAAAGAAGAAAATCTGAAAAAATTTGCCCTTTGGGGCATATGCGCGGTTATCGCGGCGACCGTCCTTTGGGCGGCGGTGAGATTTCTTCTTCCGGTCCTTCTGCCGTTTCTCATCTCCTATGCGCTGTCCCTGTGTGTGAGGCCGCCGTCCGCGTGGCTTGCGAAAAAAACGAAAATGCCCGAAAAAGTCTGGGCGGTGCTGACCATAGTGTCCCTTTCCGCTCTGATCACATACCTTTTCCGTCTGGCGGGAACTGCTCTGGTGAGGGAAGCGCTCGAGGTCATCGATGCTCTCGGAGAGATGCTGACGGATGAGAACAGCGCTCTTTCCCGAATAATTGCCCGCGGCTCTGATTTTATTGAAAAATTCACCGTGGGCGGCGAGGATATCACCGGAACGCTGACCGGGATGATAAGCGGGGCGCTCAGCCGCCTGTCCGGCGCCGTGGCGGGCGCCGCCGGGAACTTCATCGCAGGTGCTCCGTCCGTGCTTTTCGGCGTGGTGGTGGGATTCATCTCACTTTTTTATTTCACTCTTGATGCGGACGGCATCTCCCGTGAGGCGAAAAACTATCTCCCCGAAAAGGTGATATCCGGCTTTTCCTCGGCATCCGTAAAGGCGATCCGTGCGGGGCGCAGGTTCGTCAAAGCGTATTTCACCATATTGGTCATCACGTTTGCGGAATTGCTTACGGGATTTCTCATAATCGGCGTAAGATACGCGCTTCTGACGGCGCTCGTTATCTCCGTGGTGGATCTGCTCCCGGTGCTCGGTGTGGGAACGGTGATAGTCCCCTGGGCGGCGGTGCTGTTTCTGACCGGGGACGGGGGCAGGGCGGTGGCGCTCCTTTCGCTCCTTGCCGTCATGTACGTGGTGCGCCAGTTCATCGAGCCGAGGATAGTGGGAAATACCGCCGGAGTGCATCCGCTGACGGCACTTGTGTCGGTGTATGCGGGGTATAAACTGGCAGGTGTCGGCGGAATGCTTCTCGGGCCTCTGGTTCTTTCGGCAATTTCTGTTTTTTGGGAAGAAAAAAGTTGACAAAAGGGGAATGGAGAGATATAATTATTATGTATGAATAAAATCGGGGCGGTATACACCCGCCAAGGGAAAAAAGGATAAGATATGGCAAACAGTATGACGGCTTTCGGCAGAGCAAAATGTCTCTCCGCCGACGGCTCAAAGGATATAACGGCGGAGATAAAATCCGTCAATTCACGGTATCTCGATGCAACGGTCAAGCTCCCCAGGATATATTCGTTCCTTGAGGAAAAGGTCAAAGGATATCTCACTTCAAAGGGTATATCCCGCGGCAAGGTCGAGGTCTTCATCGGGGTGGACGTGCTGTCCCAGACGGGGCTTGAAACCGGGCTTGACACGGCTGTCGCCGCATCGTATATCGAGGCCCTGAAAAAGCTCCGTGACGAGTTCTCGCTTCCCGATGACATCACCGTCATGAAGGTGGCGCAGAACCGTGAGATATTCACGGTGAAGCACGCCGAGGACGATGCGGAAAGAGACTGGCAGGACGTGAAAACCGCACTTGACGGAGCGATCGACACCTTCCTTGAGAGAAGAGCCGCAGAAGGCAAACGCCTTATGGACGACGTTGCGAAAAAGATCGAGGGCATCAGAGCGATCGCCGCAAAGATAAAAGAGCTTTCCGAAAAGGATATCGCAGGATATTCCGAAAAGCTCACCGAAAGGATAAAAAAACTCCTGACCGATTTTGATGTGGAAATATCCGAGCAGAGGATACTGACCGAGGCGGCAATATTCGCCGACAAGGCGGCAATAGACGAAGAGCTGGTGAGACTTTCCAGCCACTTCGACAGCTTCTATGAGATCGCAGGCGGCAGCGAGCCCGCAGGCAGAAAGCTGGACTTCCTCATCCAGGAAATGAACCGTGAGACCAATACCATGGGCTCCAAGGCAAACAACGCCGAGATCGCCCATCTGGTGGTGGACATAAAGGCGGAGCTTGAAAAGATCCGCGAGCAGATACAGAACATAGAATAAGCGGAGAAAAACGATGAAGTTTATCAACGTAGGATTCAACAATATGGTCTCTGCGGACCGTATCGTGGCGCTTATCGGCCCCGATTCCGCTCCTGCCAAGAGAATGATACAGGATGCCAAGGACACGGGCAGGGCAGTTGACTGCACGTCCGGCAGACGTACCCGTTCCGTCATCATCACCGACAGCGAGCACGTCATCCTGTCCGCCATCCAGACGGAAACTATCGCCGCAAGAATAGCAGAGGAAAGAGATTCCGATGCGGCGGAAAGCGTGGAGGATGCGGAAAATGAGTAAAAGAGGACTTCTGCTTGTAGTGTCCGGCCCCTCCGGCGCGGGAAAAGGCACCGTGGTCAAAAAGCTCCGCGAGATGATACCGTCTCTGGGCTTTTCCGTATCGGCGACCACAAGAGCCCCCAGAGAGGGTGAAGAGGACGGCAAGGATTACTATTTCGTCACCCGGGAGAAGTTTTTGCAGATGGTATCCGACGGCGAAATGCTGGAGTATAACGAATACTGCGGAAACCTTTACGGAACTCCGAAAAAGGAAGCGGATAAGGCATCGGAAAACGGCATAGACCTGATTCTTGAAATAGAGTCCAACGGAGCATTTAACGTTAAAAGGCTCATGCCCGATACCGTGCTCGTCATGATAATGCCGGAAAGCATCGGTCAGCTTGAGGACAGACTCCGCACCCGTGACAGCGAGTCCGAGGAGGTCATCGCGGAAAGACTTTCCACGGCGGCCCACGAGGTCATGCTTTCGGATAAATACGATTATGTGCTCGTGAACGAAACGGGCATGATCGACGAATGTGCCGGCAAGCTCTGCGCCATCCTTTGCGCGGAGCACCACAAAAGCGGCAGAATGAACGATGAAATCAAAAATTTCTTACATACAGATGAGGAGACAGAAAAATGATCAAACCTTCAATCACAGAGCTCACCAATAACGGCCAGTTCAACCGTTACATCCTCGCCATGGCAACTGCAAAGTGTGCCCGTGCCATCACCGATGAGTACGTAAAGCAGAGAGAGATCGCAGAGTATAAGATCAACAATAAGGAAACGGATAAGAATCTTGCTTCCATGATCAGCCGTGAATACCGTGATGAAAAAGCGGTTAAGGTGGCGGTAAACAAACTCAACAACCGTGATTTCGTCATCGTCGGTTATACCGATGCCGGGAACGACACGAGAGCAAAAACGGAAGCTGACGAGAAATAAGAAAATTGCCGTCCTGAACGGGGCGGCAATATCTGATTTTCGGGAAGGAGGAACGCATGGGAGAAGCCCGGGCTGAAAAAAGAATATATGCCGAGGTAAGACTTCTGGACGTTCCTTTCGGACTTGACAGAGCCTATACCTACTACGTTCCCATGGATATGGAGGACGGAGCGGAAAGGGGCGCTCTTGCCACGGTTTCCTTCGGCGGAGGAAACAGAAAAACGGTGGGCGTCATAACGGGCATTTCCGAAACGACGGAGCTTGACGAGGAAAGGATAAAACCGCTGGCGGGTATTTCCCCCGCGGGAAAAGTGCTTGACGATAAAGCCCTCGAAATATGCTCGTTTCTGTGCTCGTACACGCTGTGCACCTTCGGTGAGGCGGTGAGAGCCGTCACCCCCTCTGCGGTCACAAAGCTCTCCGAGTATTATACCGTGGGGGATAAGGAGCTTTCCAAAAATCAGAAGATATCCGAAAAAGCCCTGCTCATATACGACTATATCCGTGCCAGAGGCTCGGTGCAGTCGGGAAGACTCAGAGTGAAATTCGGAGACGATGCGGCAGACCTTCTGCTGACGCTTCAGAAGCTGAAACTGGTAAAAAAAGAAGCGAAAACCAGAGAAAAAGCCAATGTAAAATACCGTACCTTCGTGTCTCCTGCGGCAAAGGCGGAAATGCTGAGAAGCCCCCTGCAGGCGCAGATCATGGAGATACTGGAAAAAGAGGGCAGGATGACCTCGGACGAGCTTTTCGCAAAGCTGGGAAGAACGGCATCCCCCCAGCTTTCGGGCCTGGAAAAGAAAGGGCTCGTAACCCTTGAAAAAATACAGGATTTCCGCTCCCCCTATCTTTCCGAGGCGCAGGACCCCGGAAAAACGGAGCTTTCCCCCACGCAGAAGGCGGCTTTTGATAAAATAGATTCCGTCTATTCCGGGGGAGAGGCCGCGGCGGTGCTCCTCCACGGCATCACCGGAAGCGGAAAGACACGCGTCATCAAGGCCATGATAGACAGGGTGGCGCAGGACGGCAGGGGCGTTATAATGCTCGTGCCGGAAATATCGCTGACACCGCAGACGGTGTCGTTCTTCTGCGGATGCTACGGTGACCGTGTTGCGGTCATCCATTCGAGCCTTTCCGAGGGAGAACGGTACGATGCGTGGAAAAGGATAAAAGACGGCGATGCCGATATCGTCATCGGCACAAGAAGCGCTATTTTTGCTCCCGTGAAAAATCTCGGCATGATAGTGATCGACGAGGAGCAGGAGCATACCTATAAGTCCGATACCGATCCCAAGTACCTCGCCCATGACGTGGCAAGATTCAGATGCGGAAAAGAAAACGCCATGCTTCTGCTATCATCTGCGACACCGTCCCTCAATTCGTATCACAAGGCGGTGACCGGGGCGTATACCCTGGTGGAGATGACGGAACGCTACGGCGCGGCAACTCTGCCCGAGGTGGTCATCAGCGATACCAGAGCTCAGACGGAGAGCGGCAGCGTTTCTCCCATCGGCTCCGTACTGGCGGAGAGCCTCTCTGACGCTTATAAAAACGGCCATCAATCCATAGTTTTTCTGAACAGAAGAGGATATAACAGCGCCGTCACCTGCAGAGTGTGCGGAGAGGCCATCAAGTGCCCGGGATGCTCCGTATCGCTGACGTATCATACGAAAACGGCATTGGGAGATGCCGCAGACCCGAAAGAATATCTCCGCGTCCGCACGGAGCGGGGCGTGCTTTCGTGCCATTACTGCGGATACAGAACCAAGGTGCCGAGTATCTGTCCCTCCTGCGGAGCCGAGCATTTCAGATTTATGGGATGCGGCACACAGCAGGCGGAAGAGGAGATCGGAAAAGCCGTTCCCGGGGCAAAGATCCTCCGCATGGATGCGGATACCACACAGACGAAAAATTCTCATAAAGAGATACTTGATAAGTTCAGGACCGGGAAAGCAGATATCCTTCTGGGAACACAGATGGTCACCAAAGGCCACGATTTCCCCAACGTAACGCTGGTAGGCGTGATGAACGCCGATTCAAGCCTGTATCTGGACGATTTCAGAGCGGCGGAGAGAACGTTCTCCATGCTCACCCAGGTCATCGGCAGAGCCGGCAGGGCGGACAACGGCGGTGTTGCCGTGGTGCAGACCGCCAATCCCGATTCCGAAGTCATAAAGCTTGCGGCACAGCAGGATTACAGAACTTTCTATGAAAAAGAGATACGACTTCGCCGTGCGCTCACTTTCCCGCCGTTCTGCGATATCGCACTCCTCACGGTGTCCTCGCCGGACGAGTCACTTCTGTCCGCAACTGCGGTGAAGTTATCTGACAGAATAAAAGAGCTTCTCGGAGGGGATTATTCCGACGTGGAAGCCATAGTGTTCGGCCCCTTTGAAGCACCGGTCTATAAGGTGCAGAACACCTGCCGCATGAGAATGGTCATTAAATGCAGACTCACAAAGCGCTCCCGCGCGCTGATAAGACAGCTTCTGTACGAATTCAGAGGCAGCGGGAATAAGAACATAGTAATTTCGGCGGATCTCAATCCGTCAAGCCTGTAAGAAAAGGAAAGTTTGAAAACAAAGTATATCCTTATCGCAGGTATGCTGTTTTCAGACCCCATTTGTGTCTTTTGCCGCCAGTGGGCGGCAAATTCAAAGAACCGGCACAAATGCAAAGAAAGGAATGGTTATAAAGATGGCAATACTTAACATCGTAAAAGAGGGAGACCCCGTTCTCCGCGGAAAATGCAGAGAGGTCACGGAGATCACTCCCCGTATAATCACACTTCTCGACGATATGAAGGAAACGCTCCATAAGGCGGACGGCGTAGGCCTTGCGGCACCCCAGGTGGGAGTAAGACGCAGGATATGCATAGTCGAGGTCGAAGAGGGCGAGCTCTATGAGCTGATAAACCCCGAGATCGTAGAAGCGGAGGGCTACCAGCAGGAGCTTGAGGGCTGTCTCTCCATCCCCGGAAAATGGGGATATACTGAGCGCCCCATGACAGTCACCGTAAAGGCGACCGACAGAAACGGAAATGAATTCACCGTGTCCGGAAGCGGACTCAAGGCGAGAGCTTTCTGCCACGAGATAGATTATCTGGACGGCGTGCTGTTTATCGATAAGGTGACGGAGTTCGTTGATCCGTCGGAGCTTGAATAAAACCCGCCGCTCTGCGGAGGCCTGTCCCGAAAAACGGGGAAAGTGTTTGTAGAGCATTCAGCTTTAAGCTTTAAGATTTAAGAGGAGGCGAAGCCGCCGTACACGGAGGGGCCCCCCGACGTGTCATTGCGAGGGAGGGCATCGCCCGACCGTGGCAATCTCTACAAACGGTTTAGTCCATCTGATAGAGGTGCCATCAGAGCATTAGCAGAGATTGCCACGCTTCGCTCGCAATGACACGCCCGGTGGGCG
>JAZUGU010000113.1:0-10313 GCA_045641325.1 Candidatus Avispirillum sp. | reverse complement strand
GCTATAATCATTTTGGATAATTGTTTGCGGAGGGGCATATGCTTCGGGATATTCTTGAAAAGCTGAAAATCGAATATTTCGGGGCGGTGTCCGTTTCGCTTTGCCATGCGGGAAACGAACGGCTTTATAAGAGTGTGCCGGAGGGTGCTCTCGCCGTATTCATGCTTTTTCCATACTACGTTGAAAAAACGGCAAAAGGCCTTGCCAAGTTCGCCGCCGTTCCCGATTATCACGCTTTTGCGAAAACGGTTTTCGGTGAGTGCGAGAAATACCTGACGGACAAGTATCCCGGCAGATTTATCCGCGGCTTTGCCGATCACTCCCCTCTCGCGGAGGCGGACGGTGCCTGCCGTGCCGGGCTCGGTATACTCGGGCGGCATTCCCTGCTCATAAATGAAAAATACTCCTCTTTCGTCTGTATCGGTGAACTTATCTGCACTCTGACAAAAGAAGAGATATTATCCGAGGGGATACCTTTCGGTGACGGCCGGGTTTCTTTATGCGAGGACTGCGGACAGTGTGCATCCGCCTGCCCCGGCGGCTGCTGCGGAACTATCTCCCGCGACACGTGTCTTTCGGACATTACGCAGAAAAAACATGAGCTGACACGCGATGAGACGATTATGGTACACAATGGCGGTTATACTTGGGGATGTGACGGATGTGTTCTCGCCTGCCCTCACTCGCTCTCGCCCGCAGAAACTCCCATCGGCTATTTCAAAGACGGCGCGATTCTTGATATCGGCGTTATCGGGCAGATGGATGAGGAGACCTTTTCACGGTATCCCTTTTCATGGAGAAAAAAAGACGTCATAATGAGAAACATAAACATTGTGAACGGAGATAAAAATGACTGAATTCGTTTTCGGGCGGCATGCCGCAAAGAAAACCGAATACGTACTGTCGAAGATGAAGAAAGCCCTGGAGGCGGGACGGCGCGTCATCATCATCGTTCCCGAGCAGCAGGCGCTGGTCTGGGATACTCTGACGTGCGAAAATCTCTCTCCGACTGATGCATTCAACGTTGAGACCGTCAGCTTTACGAGGCTTGCGGACAACGTTTTCCGTGCTTTCGGCGGAACTGCCTGCAGATACATAACCGACGCGGAAAAGACTCTTCTCATGTGGAACGCCGTGGTGACCTGCGCCGACATTTTCAGAGCCTTCCGCTCCCTTGACAGGGAGGACAGATATGCTCCCATGTTCCTCCGCGCCGTGGACGAGCTGAAGCTGTACTCGGTCACCCCTGCTCAGCTTCTTGATGCCGCAGACCGGCTCGAGGGCTCGGGCACTCTTCCCGACAGGCTTCGTGATCTCGCCGCTGTATACTCGGTTTACGACAGGATGCTGCGCACGTCCTTCAGCGACCCCGCCGAGATCCAGGACGTTCTGTGCGATGCGCTCCGCTCCGGTGATTATTTTTCCGGATGCTCCGTTTTCATTGATTCCTTTTACACACTCACGCCGAAGGAGCTGAAAACGGCGACGGAGATTCTCCGCAGGTGTGACGACGTGACCGTTACCTTTGCGGTTTCCCGCGATGACAGGGACCGCGCGGACTGCGCTTTCGTATGGGACTACGTGAAGGACATGGCGGGCATATGCCGGAGGCTTTCGATAGTACCTGAAATTGTTGACATTGCCTCCGAAAAGGCACCGGAGTTTTCGTATCTCGCAGAAAATCTGTGGAACTACTCCGCATCGCCCATTGAAGAAAATACCGACAGGATAAATATAATCAAATGCACCGACAGATACGATGAGGCATCTGCCGCCGCCGCCCGCATCAAAAAGCTTATTGCCGGCGGTGCTCTTTACTCGGATATTGCCGTTGTTGCCTCCGACTTCAACTCCCTTTCCGGGATCACGGACACGGAGCTTATCCGCCACGGAATCCCTGTTTACGTTGCGGGAAAGACACAGCTTCCCTCTCAGCCTGCTTTCAAATTCCTTTGTGCCGCGCTCTCCGTTATCGGCGGAGGCTGGAAAAGAGAAAGCCTTTGCGCTTTTCTCAAGACCGGGCTCACGGGGGCTGATCCCGACATGTGCGACGGCTTTGAAAAATACACCGATATCTGGAACATAAACGGCAGAAAAATGTATACTGACGCCGTATGGGGCATGAATCCCGACGGATATACGGAATCGGTAAGCCGGTGGGGTGAGGAGCTTATCTCCCTTGCCAACCGTGCAAAAGACCTTATTGCGCCCTCACTTGAGGCTTTCGGAGAAAGCTTCGGCGGGACGGTGAAGGACGTTTGCGCCGCCAGCTTCAAGCTTCTCTGTGATTTTGACGTATACGGACAGCTGGTACGGCAGGTGGAAGAGCTTCAGGCATGCGGAGAATTTTCCGCTTCCCAGGAAAAATCGCAGGTATGGAATGCCCTGTGCTCCCTGCTCGACACGGTGGCGGGTATCATTCCGGATGCAAAAACCGATCCCATGCGGTTCCTTTCCCTTATCGGGAAAGTGGCACAGACCTGCAATATAGGCACTATTCCCGACGGCATCGACCGTGTGACTCTGGGCAGCGTTTCGGGAATAAGGCTTGACGGGATACGCCATCTTATAGTGCTTGGTGCGACCTCCGGTGAGTTCCCCGCAGTTCCGAAAGAAGACGGATTTTTCTCGGACAGAGACAAGATACTTCTGGAGGGGGCGGGCATTACCGTTTCTCCCACGGCAGATCACCGCATCACCGAGGAGCTTTTCCGTTTCAGATACGCTCTCTCGGCTCCCGAGGAGAGCCTTTGCGTGATCATTCCGTCCGAGGACGGTGACTGCCGTCCGTCTATCGGAGCTTCTGCTCTGATGAGGTTATTCCCGGGTGCTGAAGTTTTCGATCTTACTACGCCCGCAGGAAAATCGGCTATCGAAAGATTTGCGGGGATGGGATGCGATGCGGCGGGACGTCCGCTTTCAGCAGACCGGGACGCCGTGGGCCGCGGTGCCGCCGACAGATTTTTCGGTGACGCTCTTTCCATGACGCAGACGAAGATAGAAACTTTCAACGACTGTCCTTTCAAATTCTACGGGCAGTACGTTCTTCGTCTGGACGAAGGAAAGACGGCGGAAATAAACCCTGCCGACGTGGGCAATTTCGTTCACGCAATACTTGAAAACTTTATGAGGGAAGCCGCCGCGGACGGCGTTTTCCCCATTTCCGACGACGTTATCGTCAGCCGTTCCGACAGGCTTATTAAGGACTACATCTCAAAGGTCTGCCCCGAAACGGTGAGCAGCCGCCGCGACTGGCTGTTCCGCAGGATACACAGAAGCATACGGCTTTTCGCACAGTCTCTCAGCGATGAATTCGCGCAGAGCCGTTTTACGCCTTATGCATTTGAGCTTTCCGTGGGTGAAGATCCTCGTTATCTCCCCACAAAGGCGATCCCGCTTTCCGACGGTGCTCTTATGACTCTGCGCGGTAAGATCGACCGCATGGACGTGCTCCGTGAGGACGGACGGGTTTATGTGAGAGTGGCAGACTATAAGACCAATTCCAAGACCTTTTCAAAGGCCGAGGTGATGTCGGGAAGAAACGTTCAGCTTCTGCTGTACCTCTTCTCCATATGCGACAGCCCCGTGAACTGCGGTTTCAGAAAAGAGCTGACTCCCGGCGGCGAGGAGATCCTGCCCGCAGGTGCGGTCTATTTTGCGGCACACCCCGGCAACACCGCATCGGACAGCCCGGTGGACAGCTCCGAGGCGCGCGAACTCGCTCTTAAGGATATCACGAGAAAAGGTATCGTTCTGGACGATATCGACGTTATAGAGGCTATGGACCGTGCCGTTTCCGGCACGTATGCTCCCGCAACGCTCAAGGAGGACGGAACGTTTGCCTCCAAGTCGTCCGTTGAATCTCTTGACGGATTCCACGCCATTGAAGACGCAATGTGCCGGTCTCTTGCAGAGATCGGAGATAAGATACTGGGCGGCTGTGCGGGAAGCGTTCCTATTCCCCACCACGGTCAGAGTCCGTGCAGATACTGTGCCATGAAAGCTTTCTGCAGACATGAGACGCGAAAGGAGGCAGAGGAAGATGAATAAGGGCAGATGGACACCCTCGCAGGAAAAAGCCATAGGCTGCCGCGGTAAAAATCTCATCCTTTCCGCCGCCGCGGGAAGCGGCAAGACCGACACTCTGACGGAACGCATCATCCGCCTTATCGGCGAGGGTGCGGATATCTCCCGCATACTCGCGGTCACGTTTACCAACGCCGCTGCAGGCGAGCTGCGTGACAGGATCGGCGGCGCTCTGGAAAAAATGATCCTTGAGAACCCCTCCGATGCCCACGCCGCAAGATGTCTTGCCTCTCTTGACAGCGCTCGCATATCCACCATTCACAGCTTTTTCAAGACGGAGATCACGCCTTACGTTTCAAAATTCGGGCTTCCTCCCGAATTCGGCATCATCGAAGAGGCGGAAAGTCTTATTCTTAAAAAAGAGGCCATGGCGGAAACAGTTTCCCTTTTCTTCGATTCGCCCACGGATGATTACGAATATCTGTGCGAGTGCATTTCCGGCACGAAAAGCGAATCGAGCCTTGATGAAACGCTCCTTGAAATCAGAAATGCGGTGATATCCCGCCGTATCGATCTTACCGCCTCCGACATATACGAATGCGATTTCATGTCCTCCCCTGCGGCTCTTCCCCTGAAGAAGAAAATGCGGGAGGCGGGCGAATACTATGAGGCGATGTTCCTTGAGTTTTACGACGGGCTTGACTGCGGTGACGGCGGCAAAGCCGCGCCCGAAGCATTAAGGCTCTCGGAGCTGGCACGTGGGATCTGCAATGCGGCAGAGACGGATTTTGCAGGTGCACGGCATATCATGAGTTCGGCATCAGCCTCCTTTGACAGGCTTTCCGCCACGAAGGAGGAGCGCGCCTGCGAATGCTATGAATATTTCAAGAGCATCCGCACCGAAATGAAAGAGCTGGTCGTAAAGCTCACGGACCGTTATTTTTCCGTAGGAGAAGACGAGCTTCGCACTATCGGCGAAAAATACAAGCGGGTGACCGCAACACTTTCCGCGGTACTTGAACAGTTTGAAAAATGCTATTCCGCCAAAAAGCGTGAAAAGGGTTGCGTTGACTACAACGACCTTGAAACGATAGCGGATTCCGTTTTCTGCTATCCGGACGGAAGCCCGACTCCCGAGGCATTTGATGCGGGCTCAAAATTCGACCACATACTGATAGACGAATACCAGGACACCAGCCTTATCCAGGACAGGGTATTTGCCGCCTTTTCCGCAGGGTGCGGACGTTTTATGGTCGGTGACGTGAAACAGTCCATATACGGCTTCAGAGGCGCGCGCCCGGAGCTTTTCAACCGTTACCGTGAGAAGTATCTCCGTGGTGACGGCGGCGAGGCTGTTTTCCTTTCCGAAAACTTCCGCAGTGACAAAAACATCATTGATTTTTCCAATCTGGTTTCCGATTACATTTTCACCTGCGGCTCCGCTCCCTTTGAAAAGGAAGACCGTCTTATCTGCAAAAAGGACGGCGGTGACAAAAACCGTGCTCCCTGCGACGTGGTGATCATCGACAACCGAAAGGCTGATACCTCCGACGAGTCTTACGACGGCGAGCCGGACTACGTTGCCGAAAGGATACTGGGTATTCTTTCCGGCATGGAGGACGTGGGGGTGGAAAACGTTTCTCCCTCCGACATCGCGATCCTTCTCAGAAGCGGCAAGAAAGCCGATGCCATGGCAAAGGCGCTCAGCGCGAGAGGTATCCCCGCAAACAACGGTGCGGCAGAGGAATTTTTCTCCTACGGAGAGGTACTGCTCATTATGTGCCTCATCAATGCCGCGGACAATCCGCTCCGTGACATATATCTGGCAGGTGCTCTGAAGAGCCACGTTTTCAGCTTTACTCTTGAGGACCTGGTGACCGTACGCACGAATGACAACCACACTCCTCTGTGGTATTCCGTCCGCAATTTTGCAGAAGGCAATTCCGAGCTTTCCGCAAGATGCAGAAATGCCGTGGACAGGATAAGCCGCTGGAGAGAATGCTCCGCGGAGCTTGACGCTCTTGAAATGCTGAGGCTCATCCTCTCCGACACGGGACTTCTCCGCTACGGCGGTGACGGCATAAGACGGAGCGCCGACGTGGTCAGAAGCGTGAAGACGATGCTGAAGAGCGCCGCCGCCATTGCAAGACGGGGCGGCAATCTCCACGACATGGCGGTTTATTTCGAGAGCCTTTCGCAGAATAAGGACAGAAGCCCCTTCTCCGAGGTTCCCGGCGCCGTCAGCATTCTTACCATACACAAATCAAAGGGACTGGGATTTCCCGTATGCTTTGTGTGTGACACGTCAAGCCGTTTTTCCATGAAGGATGCTTCAAAAAGCGTGCTTCTTACATCGGACGGCTCTATCTCCATGAAGCTCTACGACGACGGAGGTCTGGTGAAATGCAGAACGCCCCAGTATTCCTGCGCCGCCTGCGACATCATACGCTCCGCCATTGAAGAGGAAACAAGAGTTTTATACGTTGCAATGACGAGAGCGAAAAACAAGCTCATTGTGACCATCCCCACGACGTCGGATCCGGATACCATTTGCGAAAAGGCACAGAGCCGTGCAGAATATCCGCTTCTCCCTTACGCCGTAACGTGCGGCACGTGCTATGCGGATTGGATACTTGATGCCGTTTACCGTGACAGAACGATGCAATGCTGTACCGTGACGACGGTAAACTCTCACGATATCGGATGCGGAACATACGTGCCGCAGATCTCAGGACAAAACAATAACAATGCGGTATCCGCTCTCCTTGAGGACACCGGCATCACAGAATATGCGAGGGAGTATCTTGAAAACATCCCCGCAAAACTGACCGTTTCCGCGCTGAAGCCGGACACCCTCAACATTGCCGCCGAGGAAAGCAGTTCCATTGACAGAAAGACTATCTTCCGCATGCCGGAGAAAGCTCCCCTGCCCCGTTTTCTGCAGGAGAATGCGAAGCGCTCCGCGACGGACATGGGAACTGCCACGCACGTATTCATGCAGTTCTGCGATTTTCCGAATCTCCGTGACTTCGGTGCAGACGCCGAGCTTGAAAGGCTTATTTCAAAGCGTTTCATATCCCGTGAGGATGCGGGGCTTGTCCGACTTGACGAGATAGAAAAATTCCGCGAGAGCGAAATTTTCTCCCGTATGCTTAACGCCAAAAGAGTGCTTCGTGAGAAGCGTTTCAACGCTCTGCTCCCGGCAGAGAATTTCACGACGGACGACTCTCTCCGTGAAAAGCTGCGGCGCGACGGCGTGAAAATTACCGTTCAGGGCGTTGTGGACTGCATTTTCGAGGATGAGGACGGAAGCTTCGTGCTTCTCGATTACAAGACCGACAGGCTGACATCAGACGAGCTCTCCGACAGGGCACTTGCCGGGGAAAAACTACTTCTGCGCCACCGCAGTCAGCTTACCGTTTACCGTGACGTTTGCTCTGAAATGATGGGCCGTCCCTTTGACGAGGTATATATTTATTCACTCCCGCTGGGTGATGTGATAAAGGTGAATTGAAATGTATGAAAATCTGAAAAAAGAAGCCGCAAAAGCGGCAGAAGAGCTTTGCGAGGCGGCAAAGCTCTGTGCAGGACAGATCGTGGTCGTCGGATGCTCGACCAGCGAGGTTTGCGGCGAAAAGATAGGCACGGCTTCCGTGCCCGAGGCGGCAGAGGCTCTTTTCGAAGGGCTCATGAGCGTTTTTTCGCCCCGTGGCATCTTTGTTGCGGCTCAATGCTGTGAGCATCTGAACCGTGCGATCGTTGTGGAAAGAGACGCCGTTCCCCTCTCCTCCCCCGTGAACGTCATACCTCAGCCGAAGGCAGGCGGTTCCTTTGCGACTGCCGCGTACAGGGCGGCGAAGGATCCCGTGGTGATTGAAGAGATAGCCGCCGATGCGGGACTTGACATCGGGCAGACTCTTATCGGCATGCATCTCAAAAAAGTCGCCGTTCCCGTAAGGCTCGGGACGAAGACTATCGGCGATGCGATAGTCACCGCCGCAAGAGTAAGGCCGAAATTTATCGGCGGATGCCGTGCGGTTTATGATGACAGACTGATATGACAAAAATACGGAGGACAGCTTCATGATAAGATTTGACATTAAGGAAGGACGCCCTTTCACTCTTCTCAATCTTTCCGACCCGCAGATGGGGCACGCTGAATGGGCTGACGATCACAAATCGTCAAAAATCCTTCACCGTACGGTGGGCACAGTTATCGAGCGCTCGCATCCCGATCTCATAACCGTCAGCGGCGACATCTCATACGGCGGCGATTTCGAGGCTTTCAACTATTTTGCGGATTACATGGATTCCTTCGGCATCCCGTGGGCGATTTGCTTCGGCAATCACGACAACCAGGGCGGCGCCGACAACATATGCACTGTTGTGGAAGCATATAAAAAGCACCCTCTTTTCCTGTACGAGCCCTGCGATCCGGCACTCGGAAACGGCAATTTCGTGATAGGTGTTTATCAGGGGGGAAAGCCCGTGCAGGCGATCTTTCTCATGGACACTCACGACCGCGAGCCTTACAAGACCGAGACCGGTGAGGACACGGAGGTTTGGGCAAAGCTTTTGCCCAATCAGCTCGAATGGTACCGTGAGCGGGTAGCGGAGCTTGAAATTGCCGGATTTTCCGATTCAACGCTTATCACGCACATCCCCATATACGCATACAGAGAAGCCATTAAGGCGGCGGCAAAGCCCGGTGTGGTTCTCTCTCAGGTCAAGCCCGAAAACAGCACGGGCGCGGAGTTCTGGAACGAAGGATACGAGGATTCCTTCGGCGTATGCTATGAGGAAGTATGCTCATACCCCGAGGATGAGGGTGCATTTGACGTGATAAAAAAGCTTAGCAACACGACCACGCTCATAACCGGCCACGACCACGTAAACAATTTCGTCATTAATTACGAGGGTGTACGCTTTGTTTACTCTCTCAAGGCAGGCTGTGGCTGCTACTGGAATCCCGTTCTTTGCGGCGGCACGGTACTTACCTATCCCGCCGACGGGAAGAAGTCCGTGCGCCACGAATACGTGGACGTTTCCGATCTGCTGTGATTAATAAAAGAATCCCCCGGCTGAGCCGGGGGATTCTTTCTTTTTTAATTGTTTACGCCGTGGTGCATTGTGGGTGAGGATGCGGTAAGCGGCAGGAAGGTATATCCGTTGGAAAGGCCCCAATTGATTATCCTTTCTACGGCATCGATACTGAATTTCTTCGTATCGTGCTGGAGGACAACGGAGTTCTTTCTTCCGGTGCATCCGCTGACCACGTTATTGAACACCTGGTCGGTGCTTGTGGTCTCACCGGCATCGCCGGAGGACACGTTCCAGTCAAAGTAGGTATAGCCCTGGTCGGTGACCGCCTGTGTCAGCCTTGTCATGATTCCCTTTGAATAATTGGCGCTGATGGTATTGGAGCCGCCGCCGGGAAATCTCATGAGGGTAGGCTTATGGCCCGTCTGCTTTTCGATGACTGAGGACATTTTATTCAGATCATCGAAATATGCCGAATCGGAAGAGTATATGACGTCGTACTTATGGCTGTACGTATGGATGGCCACGGTATGGCCCTCGTTATACTCTCTGGTGATGGTGGCGGGATTGGCATTGATGACGAAGAAGGTTGCCTTTACGTTATACTTGGCAAGCACGTCCAGAAGCTGGGGGGTATACTGGCTGGGGCCGTCATCGAAGGTGAGATAGATATTATGCTCGCCGCCCTCATTTCCTCCGCTCTGCGGCGGCTGTTGGGGCTGGGGACGCGCTTTGACCGTTACTTTTCTCTCTGTTGAAACGGAGTTTCCGTAGCTGTCCTTTGCGATATATTTCAGCGTATAGGTATCTGCGACCCAGATATTGACCTCGCCCTCCACAATGATGCGGGAGCTGATGTCGCCGTCCTCCTTATCGGTGGCGGTACATCCGGGATCGGTGAAATCGTCACCTGCGGTTATGGTCATTTCCGCATCGCCGTTAAGGGTGATGGAGGGGGCGTTTACGTCCTTATAATTGATCTTTCTCTCCACCGTTGTCACGTTGCCGGAGGAATCCTCCACGGTATAGACTTTGATGCCGCCGTCCTTATCCGTGACGGTGACCTTATCGGTGATATCGCCGTCCACGTTATCGTGGGCGGTGTAGCCCTCCTCAACGTAGGCTTCTCCCACGGGGGTGAATGCCTCGGGATCGGATTTCAGCTCGATGACGGGAGGTTCGTGGTCGATGATGACGACCGTTCTCACGGCACTTCCCGTTTTGCCCCAGTATGATGCGGTATATTT
>JAZUGU010000112.1:0-3323 GCA_045641325.1 Candidatus Avispirillum sp. | reverse complement strand
GACAACGTATCTGCGCGAGATCAATTTATAGCCCATGTCTTCATTTTTCAGAACTGCATCTGCTTCTTTTGCTTCGCGCACGCCGGAATTCATTGGAATCGCATTATGCTCGAGGCTGAATCGGATACACGACCTCCACAGGTGTGCTTCTGCTTTTTCACAGTTGTATTCATCGGCAATTTCATATCCGCCGATGTCGCTGATCTTGAGTCCTCTTCCGCTTTCGATGGACGGAGCCGCCATTCCGATAAGCCGGTCTTTGTAAAACAGCCCCATAAGATTTGTGTCTTCAAAATTGCCGTAGCTGAACTTTTGCTCAAATATCATCGAGAACGGTATCTTTCCGCTTAATTTGCTATTCAACGCATTTACCTGACAATCATCGGATTTTTCGAGCAGTCTCGCACTGTAATCGGAACATTCGGGCAATTCGATTTCTTTTGCCGTATAAGCATAGTTCAGAGATTCTGTGACCTCAGCGCCCGGAAGAGCACAGGAGGATACGTCAAATTTCTCCTCTGCGGGAAGAATAAAATCAACTATGTATCTGTCGAATTTCCTTGTCATCGGGAGATACTTATCGACGTTATGCGCTTTGCAGTACAGCGTGAATGTCATATCCTCCGGACGGTATTCTGATACAACAACATACTCATTATCATCACTCAGACGATAAACGGCACAGTCGATCATAGGAAGAAAAATGATGTAATCTGCGTGGATCAGGGGATCACACGTCATAAGCTCATCAAGGAAATCTTCAAGGTCGATCCTTTCAAGCGACGGAAAGGTATTTTCAAAGCGTTTGATGACCGTGCCCGTGGATGTTTCTTTCCACTTGAGCGAAATATCTGCATTTTTCTTGCGGTACTCGCCGGGAGATACATCAAAAACATTTCTGAATGCTCTTGTGAAATTTTCCTGATTTGAATACCCGAGATCAAGCGCAATGTCAAGGATGCTCTTGTCAGTGGAACGAAGCAGAACGGCTGAACGGATGAGCTTGTACGTGCGTGCATATTCCATTACCGTCATTCCAGTGTGTTCAGCAAACAGGCGATCAAAATAAGTTATTGAAAAGCCTGCCGCTGTAGCGATTTTGTTGAGAGAGAGCGTTTCGTCATTCCATGCTTTGGTGATATATTTCAAAGCACTGTTAATGTATGTCTGATTATTCATTCTTATCACCTCCGAACACAGTATAACGAAAGGATTATAATAAGTCCTGTCATTTATCGCTCAATTGCAAAAACAAAGTGTATTTTACGGTGCAAAAAAATCCCGAAAAAATTCGGGATTTTTGTTTTGAATGAAAGCTTATCTCTTTGAGAACTGGCTTGCACGACGTGCAGCTTTGAGACCGTACTTCTTTCTTTCCTTCATACGAGGGTCTCTGGTGAGGAAGCCTGCCTTCTTCAGAGGAGCACGGAAGGTCTCGTCTGCAAGAAGAAGAGCACGGGATGCGCCGTGACGGATGGCACCTGCCTGACCGGAGAAGCCGCCGCCGGAAACGCTTGCTACGATATCGAATTTACCCATGGTGCCGGTAACTTCGAAGGGCTGGTTGATGATGAGCTTCATGGTCTCGAGACCGAAGTACTCGTCGATGGAACGGCCGTTGATGGTGATGTTGCCGTTACCGGGATAAAGGCGAACGCGGGCAACGGAGCTCTTTCTTCTGCCGGTGCCGTAGAAATAAGGTTTAGCACTTGTATACATATTCCGTTATCCCCTTTCTCAGCCTTCGTAGGGCACAGGCTTCTGTGCCGCATTGTTGTGGTTCTCGCCTGCGTAGATCTTCAGACGGGTGATAGCCTTGTCGCCGATGGAGTTATGAGGGAGCATGCCCTTAACTGCCAGCTGCATTGCGAGCTCGGGCTTGGTAGCCATGAGCTGCTTGTAGGATACTTCCTTCAGACCGCCGATCCAACCGGAATGGTGTCTGTAATACTTCTGAGTCAGCTTGTTGCCGGTGAGCACAGCCTTGGAAGCATTGATGATGATAACGAATTCGCCGCAGTCAACGTGAGGAGTGTACTCGGGACGGTGCTTGCCGCGAAGAATAGTAGCCGCTTTCACAGCAGTCTTACCGAGAGGCTGGCCTGCAGCATCGATAATGTACCACTTGCGCTCAACGGTTTCTTTCTTTGCCATGTAAGTAGACATTGAACTTTCCTCCGAATAGAGTTTAATTTTTTTCAGCAAGGAGCATTATAGCAAAGAGAGTATGGTTTGTCAATACTTTTTTCGAAATATTTTTCAGAAAATTGATTTAGCATTATGAGAACTCTCGTTTTCTCCCGTTTTCTCACGAATGCTCACTTTTTCTCCGACTCGGAATTTAATTTTTTATACCATTCATCCAGCGCCGCCTTGCCTCTCGCCCTTGTTTCCTCGTCACGGATGAGGCGGTAGTCGCGGCTCTTTAAGATTTCCACCAGCTGCTTGTTTGAGGTGACGGGCTCTTTTGTAAGGATGCCCGCATCGGGATAGCAGGGCTCGTCGTGGTGGTCGCTTCCGGAGGTGAGGATGTACCCGGGATAGATCTTTGCCCACTCTTCTGCGATCTTATTGTGGTTTCTCTGGTCGGGGTGACCGTTATAGACCTCGATGCCGTCGATCACCCAGTCCTCGGTAACGGCACAGCCCACACGGAACGGATGCGCCTGGATAAAGAGGCAGTCGTTATGGTGGGCGAGGCTTCCCGTCCAGTATCTGTCGTGCAGGTACATATCCGTATTATTAAGGAAGAAATCCTCATCGGGACCGAATATGAGATAATCGGAATTATTGGTGGGGAAGCATACCTCGGCACCCAGAAGGACGTTTAAGCGGTCACCGGCGTATTCTTTTACTTTGCGGTATCCGTCCACGTAGTAGTCCATTTTTTCTCTCATATCCATGCCCTCGCAGGCGGGATGAGTGAAGGTGCGGGCGTTAAGGTGGTCGGTGATGACCACGGTGGAATAGCCGAACTCGATATACTGCTCCACGATGCTTTTTGCGTCAACGGTAGCGCAGAAACGGCTCACGTAGCTGGTGTGGCAATGGAGCTCGGTCTTATACTTGTATTCGTTCATGGAAATATATCCTTTCGGGAGATTACATATATTATATAACCTCATATTGCCGGATGTCAACAACCTGGCTGTTTTGGGATGATTAAATTATAGTGCAGCGAGCTGTTTTATAAAAGTTTTCGTGCGCCTTTTCCAAAAGGCGGCGGGCGTGGGCAGAGCCCACATTACCGGCACTCTTTTTGCCAAGCTTTTTCTCGTGCCTGTATAGGCGAGAAAAAGCGGACTTTGCTCTGATGTTCTCAC
>JAZUGU010000111.1:0-4527 GCA_045641325.1 Candidatus Avispirillum sp. | reverse complement strand
AGGAATGCACCAAGGTATACGATATGAATACCCCCGTAACTGCGGATATCACCGTATACGCAAAGTGGACCAAGAATCCCGAAAGCCCCAAGACCGGCGACAGTGCAGACCTTGCACTCTGGTTCGCTCTTATGGGCATCGCAGCTACCGGACTTGTTGTTACCGGCTGTGCAAAGAAAAAAGAAGAGGAAGAGGAATAATCTTCCGAATCATATAAAAAAGAGGTCACGCCTTCCGGTGTGACCTCTTTTTTAGAATTTATTCCTGCACAGTAGTTTCCAGTACGTCGCAACGATAATTATAATGGGCATTTCCAGCATTATGATCACCTCTCTTTGCTCTGAAACCATAGTATCAGAATAGTGTCCCATAAGCGGTACAAAAATGTCGCTGTTGAAAAAATCGGAAATATGTGATAAAATCAAAAGTAATAAAAGAGGAAAGAGGCTTATAAAATGAAACGTCTGGTATGCCTTGTGCTTGCAGTTCTGCTTGTGGCTGTGTCGTTCCCGCTGACCGTATCCGCCGCAGGGAAGGATGTGCGTATTTTCTTTACCCACGATATCCATTCATATTTCATAAGCACCGATGCGATGATCGACGGAAAACTGCACGATCACGGCGGAGCCGCAAGGCTGAAAACCCTGCTTGACGAGAACAGAACGGAGAATTCCGTGTACGTGGACGCAGGCGATTTCTCTATGGGAACGCTGCTCCAGTCAGCATTTTCGACAGATGCCTATGAGCTGCGCCTGCTTGGCGAGCTGGGGTGTGATCTTACTACCTTCGGAAACCACGAATTCGATTACGGCGACGAGGGGCTGGCGCAGATGCTTGAGGCGGCGGTTGCCTCCGGCGATAAGCTCCCGGGGATCGTCCAGTCCAATATGTCCTGGTACAGAGCAACAACGGATGAGCAGAAGCCGCTTTCCGAGGCAATGAAGGATTACGGCGTTGAAAAATATACCGTTCTCGATGTTTCGGGCACGAGGATAGCCGTTTTCGGTCTTTTCGGCATAGATTGTCTTTCCTGCGCTCCCACCTGCAAAATGGACTTTGAGGATTATATAGAGTCCGCAAAGAAAACGGTTGAGGAAATAAAGGAAAAGGAATCTCCCGATATCATCATGTGCATTTCCCATTGCGGCACCACCGGTGACGAAAAAACGGGAGAGGACTTCGACCTTGCGAAAAAAGTCCCCGACATCGACGTCATAATAAGCGGCCATTCCCATACGAAGTACGACGAGCCCGTGCTTTGCGGAAACACGCTTGTGGTGTCCTGCGGAGAGTATCTCAGCTATCTGGGCATGCTGGACGTGACCGTCCGGGAAGACGGCGTGAAATGCGCCGGATACAAGCTTATCCCCTGCGACGAAACCGTCCCGGAGGACGAAGAAATCGCGGAGAGAGTAGCGCAGTATAAAAATCACATAGACGAAACGTATCTTAAAGACGAGGGCGCAAAATATGATGACGTGCTCTGCCGGAACGAGATAGATTTCATGCCCTTGTCCGAAATGGAAGCCACCCACCAGGAATATCCCTTCGGAAATCTCATAGCGGATGCCTACATCTACGAGGCGAAGCGCAACGGAGTGAACGATATCGACGTGGCGCTGGTAGGTCTGGGAACTGTCAGAGGCACGTTCAACAAAGGAGAGATAACCACCTCGGATGCATTCGAGGTCTGCTCGCTGGGCGTGGGTGAGGACGGCTCTGCCGGCCATCCCATACTGTCCGCATATATAACCGGCAAGGAACTGAAGCTCCTGTGCGAGCTGGATGCATCGCTGGGCCCCATGGTCAGCTATATCAAGATGAGCTATTCGGGCCTCAGCTATACCTTCAATACAAGGCGTGCCATCCTCGACCGTGTCACGGATATATGCCTTGTGAGAGAGGACGGAACGAGAGAAGAGATAGACGACGAAAAGCTTTATAAGGTCGCCTGCAACATGTATGCCGCCAATATGCTGGGCATGCTCAACGGGCTGACGAAAGGCATTCTCAAGATAGTTCCCAAGTTCGGGGACGGCACACCAGTCGAAAATTTCTATGACTGCTCCCTGAAACGTTTGGACAACGGAGCGGAGATAAAGGAATGGGTAGCTTTCAAAAACTATCTCAGCTCGTTCTCCGAAAAGGACGGAGTCCCCGTGATCCCGGAATCGTATAAAACCACCTCTGCACGGAAAGTAAAGGTATCCGAGGGCGGACTGTCTGTTATCAGAAAGCCGGGAGCTACCACCACGGCGCTGATAGTTCTGGTGGTAATCGTTATCGCGGTTATCCTCATCCTCATCCTCACTCATAAGAGCAGGAAAGCCCGCCGCGAGCGCCGCAAAAAGCATATCAGAGAGGGAAGAGTAATAGGCAAACAATAAAAAAAGCCTGTGCTTCATACGAAGCACAGGTTCTTTTTATCTTCCTAAGATGATCGACTTCAGCATGTTCGCATCCTGTGCGTTCACCTTATTGTCATTGTTGATATCGGCAAACGGAGATTGCTCCACCATTCCGGTGATCATCTTTTTTATGATGTTCGCATCTGCAACGCTGACCTTGCCGTCCCCGTTCAGATCGCCCTTTTCCACGGTGATGCTCACCGTGCAGGATACCTCAAGACCGCTGTTTTTGTCACGGAACGTGACGGCAGTATCCCTGCGGCTGAATTCGGTAACGTTGAATATAAACTCATTTTCCCCGATAAGCTCGGCGGATATTCCCGTATCGTCTCCCGTTTCCACAGCCCAGTCGCAGACCGCATCAAAGGGATCTGTGTAGATCTTCACGGTGCGGTCGCTGTTTTCGCCGGATATTTCAAAAGAATATTTTGATAAGGTGAGCGAGGAGGCGGTCTTCATGCTCCATACGGCGTAGAGGACCGTGTCGGTGTCATCCGTGAAGAGATCGCCGGGCTGATATTCGGCCGCATTCGCATCCGGGGAAGTTGCCCAGCCCGAAAATTCGTATCCGTATCTCACGGGAGTGAGCGTGCTGAGTCGGGTATCGATGCCCACGGTCTTTTTTGTGGGTACAGGTGAGCCGGTGCCGCCGTTGTCATCGTAGGTCACGGTGCAGATGGGTGCATCGTTGGTGTATGCTTTCAGTCTTGCCGTGCAGTTCATCGTCTTGCCGAAGTCCACGGTCTGACTGCCGGATATGTAATATGTTTTGTCGTTCTCGGTGTTCGCCACAAAGTCTACCCATCCGTAGCTGTCGGAGGTGTCAACGAGCACGGAGCAGCTGTTGCTGAACTCTGTCACAACGCTGAACTTCTGTCCTGCTTTAAGTAACGGAGCGCTGCTTTCGGGAATGGGGAAGGTGTAAAATCCGGGATAAGTAGTGGAGAACGGAACGGAAGCAACGCGCTTTCCGGAGGCAGGCTTTCCGTCCTGCGGATCAACGTAAATATATGCCGTTCCCCGCACGTTCGAGGAGTTGAAGCCGATGCCGAAAGCATCCACGGTCTCATATTCGCCCGAAAGGCCCTTGACGGTATATACGGCGCAGACCTTTTCGCCTTTGTAGAAATCAACGTCCTGGATGCCGCAGGAACCGTCGTACTGGTAGTTGTACTTGTAAAGGTCCGCAGTATCCATGTCGAAAACGAAAACGTTTCCGACGCTCATAAGGGACTTGTCGTAATATGAAAGCCAGAAATATCCTTCCATTCCGGAGTCAGCCGGATCGGAGTCACCGTCCGTGCCCCAGTCCGTGCCCCAGCTGTTTTTCACGAGCCAAGCGCCGTTGGCGGCAGGCGTGGTATTGAAGTTGCTTTTCGGGTAGTTGTCGTTCCAGCCCACTATCGTTATGGCGTGGTTGGTTTCGTCGTTCACGGTGCAGTAGTAGCTTCCGTATCCGGCGTTGTACTGATTGTCATCGTGAAAGTAAGAGCTCACCACAGAGCCGTAATCCATAATGGCGGTCTTTATTTTTGCCAGCTCCGTACTGTAAGTGTTGTACGGGATCATGTATGCATTTTTCAGATGAGCGATATCGAAATCGTTGGCAAACGAATCCCCGATATATCCGGTGGCTGCCGCTCTGCAGTTAGCATTGGTGTAGGGAAGAGCGGATTCCGGTGCGCCGCCTATCCAGTTGGCCATTGCGATCATGCTGAAATAGTGGTTTCCGCCCTGCATCATGGGAGATGCGGTAACGTTGACCGTCGCATCTCCGGCACAGTTACCGAGAGGGTCGGGCATGTCGTGGTAAAGAAAATATATAAGCTGTAACGCGGAAAGCTCGGTGACGGCGCTGCTCCCCAGACTTTTCGCGAGAGAAGCTTCGCAGGCGGACATGGTGGAGCATGCCCAGCACGTGCCGTAGTTGCCCTGATTTTTCACCGGGCCGGAAACGCCGTCCGTCACACTGCTGTACCGGGAGGGAACGGTGGCGGCATATACGGGAGAAAGAACGGCGCTGACAACGGCGCTCTCTTTGAAATCCTTTGTTTTATGATCTATGTCGTGGTACGTGAAAACCTGCTTTGATCCGGGGGAAACGTCGTCAGTTGCTCCG
>JAZUGU010000110.1:0-12682 GCA_045641325.1 Candidatus Avispirillum sp. | reverse complement strand
TACTCTTACTATCATTCAAAAAGGTGAATGAACTATGAGAACATACCATTTTACTGAAGCAGAGCACTTGACAACCTTCATCAAGGAAAACAAAGAAAAGATTCTTGGCTGTTGTTTGCATCAATTATATACTGATTATTGGCCTTGCCACCAACGCACAAGCATTTCTGATATCCCAGTTGTTATAGTTCTTTCTGATTACTATTTAATAAGTAACTATCTGATTCCAAGTGATATAGAAATAACCATCGGAACAAAGCACGAAATTGTTAAGGATGATGAAATTGCGCATGTTATTATGCTTAAGAACAATATGGTTGAGTATTATTGTGAAGAATTTGGTGACGGAATAAAAAAAGAACTAATAGAAAACTGTAAGATTGAAGATATACAGGTAGAACGTTTTTCTGATGCATTTGAATGCAATACAAATGGAGATATGCGTCCCAAAGATGGAGACTATTTCTCTACAATAAGAGTATTTTTAGACAGCGGCAAGGTATTATGCTTCTGCGGAGCTGATTCCGTTTTAGACGGATATATTGAAATTTGGTGTGAATAACATTAATGTAAACTCAATAAGGAATATCATTTTATAGAGTTTGGTGTTTACAGTTTTCTTTGCTGAAAAAACAACCCGCCGAAAGAGGGAAAATCTCTTTCGGCGGGTTTTCCTGTTAAATTACTTCCTTACGGGGCTGATCATTTCTGCATCCCTTTATATTTTCCCAAGAGTTTTCGCCCGCATTTTTCAAAAGGCGGCAGGGTACGGGGCGGAGGGAGCCCCGCATAAAACAAAAAAGCCCCTTTTCGGGGCTTTTTTATTTTATCTTAACTATAATTATTCCCTCGATCTGCCCCTTTTCGATGCATCCCACTTTCATATTGCGGGAATCGAGAGCGTTTGCACGGTTGTCGCCGAGAACGAAATATCTGCCCTCGGGAACGGTGCAGGGAAGATCGATGTCGCAGAACTCAAACGATTTCTCACGGGCAAAATCATCTATCGCTTTGCCGTTCACCGTCACGTTTCCGTCGCGGTCAATGTCCACGGTGTCGCCGGGAAGACCGACGATGCGCCCGGAGACGGTCTTGTTTCCGTAATCGTATACTACCGCATCACCGATTTTTTGTATCGGGAGCTTGTGTGCCAGAACCACGGAGCCGTCGGGGAAATCGGGCGACATGCTGTCTCCGCTGACCGTCAGCACCGGGCATATGCACAGAGCTATTATGAGAACGACGGCAACGGCGGCGCATACGTATGCCGCGCGTATCCCCCGTTTCGCTTTTCTGTTCTCTGCCTCTTTTACCCGGGCGAGCTCCTCGCGGAGCTGCTCGGCTGTCGGCAGTTCGCCTTCAAATTTGCGTTTTGCCACGGTCAGTCCTCTTCGCTGTCTGCAGCGGTGGCATCGGTACCTTCCGCAGGTGTTTCTTCCGCAGGCGCAACTTCCGCGGGTGCATCCTCTGCGGGCTTTTCTTCCTTTTCAGCTGTTGCCGCTTCAACTGCCGCCGCGATCTCCGCATCCGCTTTTGCCTTCACGTTCTGCAGATACTGCTTTGCCGCCGCATCAGCCGCCTCGAAAACACGGTTCAGCTTCATGGCGGCTTCCGCCATAGTGCCGGAGGACTCGATCGCAATTTTTCTGAGCTTCAGCTCGTGAGTCAGCTTTTCGATCTCTCCGTTTAAGCGGTCATTCTCCTCCGTAACGGTGAGGAGCATCTGTATGAGCTCTTTTCTGGTAAGCTTCTCTATTTCTTTGTTCGTCATGGTGAACTCCCGGTCAATATCGTTATTTTAATGATACCACAGCATAACATTTTAGTCAATAAACTGCGGCGATTTCAGACAATAAATTGAGGCATAATTTATAAAAGCTATTGAAAAGTCATTTTTCGCAGTATATAATTATAATAGATTATTGTAGGAAAAGTCAGGCGTTTTGTATGAAAAAGGCTTTGTTTATAATTTTATTGACAATAATGACGGTAGCGTTGGCGGCAGGAATGACCTGCTCCGCGGATCAGACGGAGCTGAACGGAGAGCGTATCAGCACCGAGGAAGCGTACCTGAAATTTTCGGGTGACGAGATAGGCGATCTTGCGGAGCTGAGGGAGATCCTGCACCGTTTTGACAACCTTAAATACTGTGATCTGGGCACCTATTGCGTCGACGTGACGGAAGAGAAGGAGCTTCTCGATGAGTTCACGGGCGTGGAATTCAAATTTGATTCCGTGGCGGATATGTACGGCGATAAGTTCTATTCCGACGTGGAGGAGCTTGATCTCTCCGCCGTGGAGATAGACAGCACGGAGACCCTTTCCGAGATGCTCCCCTATTTCAAGCACGTGAAAACCGTCACCCTCGGCGAGAACGCCGTTCCCGTTGAAGAAAAAGCGGCTCTTGAGGAAAAGTATCCCGATCTTGATTTCAAGATCGTTGCAATATACGATCTCCTCGGCATGAAGGTCCGCGAGGATGCGGAGTCCGTCGATCTGGGAGGCGTTGCTCCAGATTATGCGGTGCTCTCGGAAAAGCTGAGCCTTTTCCCCTCGCTGAAATACGTTGATCTGAAAAAGCATGAGGTTCCCACGGATACACAGCTGAGCCTCCATGAAAAATATCCCGGGATAGAGTTTGACTGGGCAGTCGATATTGCCGGCACGAAGGTATCCTCTCTTGAAGAAAACGTGGATATCAGCACGAAATATATGCCCGGCCACGTGGAAGAGCTGAAAAAAGTTCTGCCTCTTTTGCAGAGAGCAAAGAAGATCATCATGTGCGATTGCTATCTTTCCAACGAGGAAATGGCAAAGCTCCGTGATGAGTGCCCGGACGTGAAGATCGTCTGGAGAGTGTATATGGGACAGAGATGGTCGCTGAGGACAGACCAGGTGGCGTTCTCCGTGCTCATCTATACTTACAATTACAGATTCATGGTCACCGAGGATATCCAGGTGCTCAAATACTGTACCGATCTGCAGGCGCTTGATCTGGGCCACCAGACCATCAGCGATATATCCGTTATCGGAGATTATCTGACGGAGCTGAGGCTGCTTATCCTTGCTGACAACAATCTTACGGATCTGTCGCCGCTGGCAAAGCTCCCTCATTTGCATTATCTTGAGTTCTTTGTCAATAACGTGACCGATCTCACCCCGCTTGCATCCTGCAAACAGCTGGTCGACCTGAACATCAGCTACAACCACAACCTGTCGGATATCACGCCGCTTCTCAACCTCCCCAAGCTTGAAAGGCTGTGGATGGAATCCACGGCGGTGTCCCAGGCGGACGTTGACCTGCTCCGTGCCACCTACCCCAATGCCACCATCATCAATTACGGTCAGGGCTCTATCGACCAGGGCTGGAGAGTGCACGAGAGATATTACGCCATGATGGATATGTGGCTCAACCACACTGACAGACTTGCCGAAGAATTTGCCAAATATGACTAAACCCGAAAAGGAGTCGCCATGAAAAAACTGATCTGCCTTATACTCGCTCTTGTAATGCTTGCGGGCGCATCGCTTCCCGTCAGCGCTTTTATCAGCGAGGCCGAATACACCGATGCCCTTGGAGATGCCAACGGCGACGGAGCAGTTGATGCAAAGGATATCGCGGCGATCAAACGCTATGTAAATAAATACGAGCAGAAGATCGTGCCCGTATCTGCGGATGCCGACGGCGACGGAAAAGTCACCGCTCGTGACGTTCTGCCCCTGAAAGCATATTTTGCCGAGATCATCCCCGCACTTTACGGCGATAGCACCTCTCCCGTCAAGCGCCTTATGATAGGCGGCGTAAACGCAGAGGAGTTCGTCATCACCTATCGCGAGGGTGAAAGCGAAAACGTGGAATTTGCCGCAGAGGAACTGCAGAAATATCTGAAGGTGGCAGTAGGATGCACGCTCCCCGTTGAAACAGATTCCGCCGCAGACCATATGATCGTGCTTTGCACCGATGATGAGCTGGGTGTTGAGGGTATCGACGTTTCCGTCACCGACGGTAACGTATATCTCACCGGCGGTACCCTCCGCGGATGTATGTATGCCGCTTACGATTTCCTCGAAAGATACGTGGGCTGGGTTTTCATCAACTGTGAAAACGAGTATATCAACGAAAACGAATCCGTAAATATAAAAGACGGCTCTCATTACCGCCATATTCCCACCATCCTCGACCGCGACAGCCAGACCTGGAGCTATCAGAAGGACAACAGGATCCCCAACACCGAGGCCGCGCTGAAGCTGAAAACGTCAAGCTGGAAAAACCGCGGTATCCTCGAAAAGAGCGAGAAGTACGGATATGCCGTAGGCTACGAGGGCTCGGCGCATACCATGTCCTCTTATGCCCCGGACTATGTGCATGACAATTCTTCCATGACCGACTGGTGCAATGTCGATCTTTACGACCAGTGCCTGGAGAATCTTATCGCGCATATTGAAATGAAGCATGACCGCGGCTATGAATTTTACAGAGTGACCGTGGCACCCATGGATAACCCCGAATACTGCAAGTGCCGCGGATGCAACAAGCTTAACAAAGCAGAGGGCTCCATCATGGGAAGCCAGCTTACCTTTATCAACAGGCTGGCCCTTGACCTGGCGGAGATATATCCCGAGATCCACGTCATGACTACCGCATACTGGCTGGCACGTGTTCCTCCCAAAACACTTGAGCCTAACGAGCACGTTGATATCCTCTTCTGCTGGGCAGGCTGCAACAACCACCCATTCGACGGCTCTCAGTGCTATGAGGCGGGCAACCGTCTGTGGTACAACAACATCAAGGAAAGCGCATATTTCGAGAAATGGGCACAGATCGTCAAAGGCGCTCTGTACGTCTGGATCTATGCCACCTCGTATTCCGGCTTCCTTGCCGAGCCCGCCATGTTCGAGCATATGAGACAGGATATAAAATATCTCAACGATCACGGTGTGGAGGGCATATACTGCGAGGGATATTACGGCACCTCCGATACCTATAAGGACGGCAACTGCTTCGATCTTCTCACCATGTATATGTACATCCGTCTCCAGTGGGATCCCGATATGACGGAGGAGGAGTACCAAAGCTATATCGACGAGTTCCTGCGCTTCTATTACGGCGACGGCTGGGAATATGTAAAGACCTTCATCGAAATGAACGAGGAATCCACCGATGTCCTCGGAAAGTGCAGCGCAAACAACTGTGATATGATGTTCGACCAGATGAGCATTGATTATTACAGAGAGCACGCAGAAGAGATATTCGCTCTCGCTGACAATGCACTTGCGCTTGCAAAGACCGATTCCGAGATAGACCACGTGGAGCATATAGCGGCAAGCATGTACTGGCTGTGCCTCTCTGCGACCTCCGAGGACCTTGAAGGTACTGAGACAGAGCAGGCGAAATATGCGGAACGCTACAAGAGACTGTACGACTGGGTAGTTAAATATCCCATCCTCAACCTTGACGACGAGTGGGAGAACTTCCCCCTGAATGACGACAGCGTCCGCGATCCGTATGAATGGAACAGTTGGGTAACGCCGAAGAGCAAGATTTATCACAATCTGAGAGAACTCAAAGACCCCATACCTACTTGGTAACACAGCGCATAGCGAAAATTCAGATTTCTTGGTACACTTGCGGTGTGCCCGCAAAGGCTGCGCCTTTGCCAAAGCATTATTGAAATAATTTGACGCATAGGGAAAATTCAGATTTCTTGGTACACTTGCGGTGTGCCCGCAAAGGCTGCGCCTTTGCCGAAGCATTATTGAAATAATTTGACGCATAGGGAAAATTCAGATTCTTGGTACACTTGCGGTGTGCCCGCAAAGGCTGCGCCTTTGCCGAAGCATTATTGAAATAATTTGACGCATAAAGAAAATTCAGATTCTTGGTACACTTGCGGTGCGACAAGTGTAATGATTATATGAAGAAAGAAACAAAGAAAATAGCGATCCTGGGCATGGCGGCGGCAGCCGCCATGATCCTTTCATATGTGGAGAGCTTCTTTTCGCTCGGTATCCCCGGGCTGAAAATCGGTCTTCCCAATATATTCATTGTGTGCATCCTGTACCTGTACGGCGTGTGGGATGCCGCCGCGGTGTCCGTTGTGCGGTGTGTGCTGACGGCACTCCTCTTCGGAAGCATGATGAGCTTCTGGTACAGTATCGCAGGTGCATTTCTGAGCCTTGCCGTGATGGCGCTCCTCAGACGCACGGATAAGTTCTCCGCAACGGCGGTCAGCATCGCGGGCGGCGTTTCACATAACATAGCCCAGATCCTGGTGGCAATAGCCGTCACCGGAACGGAGCAGATCGCATATTACCTCCCCGTCCTCATCCTAGGCGGCATTGCCGCCGGCGCCGTCATCGGCATCGCGTCAGGGATCGTGGTGAAGAGAGTACGGTCGCTTTCTTGTTCGGTGCTTGAGTAAGTGCTGATTGTATTTTCAGTTGGCACCTCCCCCACAAAGGCTTCGCCTTTGTGCAAGTACTCTTGAAAATTAATGAGAAAGCTCCGCAAAGAACTTCGACCAAAAACATATAAAAAGGGATGCAGAAAACTGCATCCCTTTTTTATTTTCCCAAAGGTTTTTGTCGACTTTTTTCAAAAAGTCGCGGGGTGTGGGGCGGAGCCCCACATAGGATGGGGTGTGGGGCGGAGCCCCGCATTTGGCGGAGCCCTGCGTAAAAGCAAAACAAAAAGCGCACCCGGGGGTGCGCTTTTGTTGACGGTAATGAATAGCGAATAGCTAATAGATTACTGCTGCTTCATTGCTGCGAAGCACTCGCTGCAATATACGGGTCTGTCGCTAGTGGGCTGGAAGGGAACAACTGCTTCCTTACCGCACTGTGCGCAAACGGTGGTGAACATTTCTCTCTGAGCTCTGGATGCGTTCTTTCTTGCGTCACGGCAAGCTTTGCATCTCTGGGGCTCGTTCTGGAAGCCCTTCTCAGCGTAGAACTCCTGTTCGCCTGCGGTGAAAACAAATTCGTTGCCGCAATCCTTGCAAACTAAGGTCTTGTCCTCGTACATTTTTTACCTCTCTGAATGGTATATAAATTTTCGCCCAAAAACGGACTTATACCGTTACCTTTGTAAACAACGCTCTATTTAAGCTATTCAGGCATATATATAACGGAAAAACCGCCATAAACTATTTATCAGTCATTTTGCGGATCTTTGCACGGGATCTGAAAATGGCGTTATTTACGGATTTTTCATTTTTGCCCACGGTTTCTGCGATTTCACGTGCGCTTTTACCCTCAAGGCTCATGACGAAGATTTTCTTCTCATAGGAGGAGAGCACTTTGCCGATCTTGTCGAAGATCTCGTCGGGCGAGAGCCCCTCGAAAGCCTCGTAGTTTCTCCTGCGCCTTTCAACGGGCGAGGGCTGTGCCGCTTTTCTCAGCTTTTTCTCGCGGGAAATAACGGAACGGCGGAGGGTGATGAGAGCATTTCTGATACAAATCTTGGCGTAATATCCGAAGCCGATGCCTTTTTCTTCGTCAAACGTGACTGCGGCGGAGAGCAGGGCTCTTTCCGCTTCATCACGAAGCTCGCTTTCGCTGCCGGCTCCGCTCTGGGAGAAGCTGAACACTTCCTTGGATATCAGGGGCGCATATCTGCGGCGGAGCTTGTCAAAATCCTCCTGTTTTCCGCTCTTAACGCCGATGATGATTTCCGAAATATCCGTGTTCAAGTTCGCTCCAAAAAATTGTACAAATGTCCCAAAAATAATCCGATACACGATTATTATAGCATTAAAGTTACATTTGTCAATAGAATTTGAATATTTTTTTAATTTTTCGTATGGAATAAGTTAACAAATTGTACAGCTTTTCAATTATTGTTCAAACAAATAGTTGACGTCACCGGAAAGCAGAGCCACGATACCGCGGAAAACGACCTCGGGTCTGCCGCTGAAATTGTCAAGCATGCGCTTGAGCTGGTATTCGCTGTCTGCGTGCACGTTGAGATCCAGAAGAACACCGCCCTTGTGCTTTATGGAGCAGTTGATGAGATATCCCTCACCGTCCGGCCTGTACGACGTGTCGATGTATGCGCCCTTTCTTGCAAAGGAAAGATGGCGGAGGGCAGAGCGGTAACCCTTCTCGCGGACTGCCACCATCAGGTTGTCGGAAAGCACACGTGCCACCTCGCGGCCCGTGTCGGTCACCTCGTAAAGCACCGTGGCGCCGGGCTCCATATCCTCCTCGTCGGCAAGGTCGGTCTGTTCTGCGGACGCGGGATCGGCATTTTCGTCCTCAACAACAATTTCGCGAATGTGGCCTGCATCGACAAGCGCGAAGAAACACTGGGCGAAATCGAAAAAGTTAACGATCCCGTCCTGCATCATTATTGAGCCTATGCTGGGATAATCGAGGGGATAACCTATTTTATCCAACAGGTACAGGATAAAGATTTTTATTTCATTTTCTTCTTTGAGCTGTGATGCCATTTCATCCTCCGAAAACCAAGACCTGCCGCAATTAATTGCGGCAGCTTTGGTGAATTATTCAGTATCTCTCTTAATTCTCTGCTACAACGTCCTCTTTGTTTGCTTCCTGGATGGATTCCTTGTACTTCATGTAGTTCTTCATGGAGAGCTTCTTGAAATCGCGTCCCCAGTAGGTGTTGTCAATGTGGCTGATCACCTTGGAAGACATATAAGCGTCCTGCATGAAGAGAACGGGAACTATGGGCATATCCTCGAGAAGCTTCTTTTCAGCATCATGCAGGATCTCGGTCTTCTTCTTTGAATCCTGCTCTGCGTATGCTGCTTCGATCAGCGCATCGTAATCCTTGTCGGAGTAACCGGTGATGTGGGTGAATATGTCGTAGTTTTCGGATTCCATGTCAACTCCGTTTCCGCTGAATGCTGCGGAGAAGGGAGCCAGAGCCGACCATGCATCGGGAGCGAGCATATTGTAATCAACGGCTATCACGTCGAATGCGCCGTCGGAAAGAGCTTTCTGATAAAGGTCGGTGTAAACGATGGACTGGTTCTGGACAACGGTGGGCTCTTCTGCAGTGGCAAGTGCTTCTACCTTAACGTTGAAGCCGAGCTCGCCCCATGCATCTGCTACCAGATTCGCAATGAAGAGGTCTTCCTCTCTGTTGCGGACGGAAAGAGTGAATTTGCCCTTGCTCACACCTGCGGACTTGAGGAGCTTCTTTGCGCCTTCCACGTCGGCGGTAACGGAGATGAGATCGCCGCCCTCCTTGCGGAATTCGCCCTTGCCGTTCGCATCGTTAACGCCGTAGGGGATAAATCCGGTCGCGGCCTTTGCGAATACAACCGCGTCTGCGATCGCCTGTCTGTCAAGTGCCATGGAGAGCGCCTGTCTGACTTCGGGTTTCTTGAAGAGGTCGTTCTTCGTATTGAAGTAATAGGACGTGGTGATGGCGGTGTCCTTTACCTCTGCGTTTTTCTTGTTGTCCTGACGGGCGCTGATGGGAAGCTGACCGATATAGAAAATATCGTTTGAAGCGAATCTCTCAAACTGCTTCTCGGCGTTGCCGTAGTTGTAGTAAACGGTGAGTCTGTAAGGGGTGACGTACTTGTCAAGTGCCTGGTTGGCCTCGGTGTCACGGAGATAGTAGGAGGAGCGCTCCAGATTGAGCTGCTGTCCGTATGTGATCTTTCTCACGTCGAAGGGGCCGTTGGTGACCATGGTGGATGCACGCTTTGCCCAGGAGGGATCGTTTCCTACCTTATCCTCACGGAGAGGAACGAGTGCCACGGATGCACAGGTGCGGAAGAACTCGTCAACGTCGATGTCGTGGTCGAACTCAACCTGGAGAACGTACGTCTCAACGGCGTAAACGCCCAGGTCATCAACGGTTGCATCACCCATCTTTATATCGTATGCATTTTTAACGTCATAGAGCAGGCAGGCAGCCTCGCACTTTGCGGTGGGCTCCATGATACGCTTCCATGCGTATACGAAGTCGTTTGCCTGAACGGTTCTGCCGTCACTCCATTTGCTTTCGCGGAGATTTATAAGGAGCTTATAGGTGTCGCCTTCCTCTGCGGGCTTGACGTAGTCATAATCCTTCATCATTCCCTTTTTCCAGTCGCCGTCCTCGTCCAGCACGGTAAGGCCCTCGAAAATGAGAGAGATGATCTTAGCGGATGCTGTGTCGTTGAAGCCGACCATGGGGTCGAAATTATATATCTCGTCAGCGAGATACATAGTGATGATGGCACCTTTATCACCCTTCTTCAGTGAAGAACAGGAAGCAAGAGTGCCGCAGATCATAATGACTGCAAGAATAAGACATAATGCTCTTTTCATTGCTGTGGAATCCTCCTCGGTATTTGCCGAATCCGCATACGTGCCGATATCGGCACAATACACCAAATTAATACAACTAATTATATCACAACAATTTCCGATAATCAATGCAAATTTACCTATTTCAATAAATATTTATTTACTTGCACAATAAAAAGCCTCATTTTTGGTGAAAATAATGGTATCACGCCCATGATAAGGAAAAAATGAGGAGAACGATATATGGAACAAGGTAGTCAGGCGTATATCCGGACCGATCTCGCACTTGAAAACGCGGGAGAAGAAGACGTGATAAACGAGTATATGATAAGCGGGATAAGAATATCCGGGCAGACCGTCCGTAACGGCGGACGGTACATGACGGTGCATTGCCCGGTCATAAGATATCTTGACCCGGACGAAAAGGAGGCGGTGTGCGATGCGGTGTCTTCAGTTCTCCGTGATATGTGCGAAAGCATCACGGGGAAAAAGGTGGGCGCGGACACAAGGGTACTTGTGGCGGGGCTCGGAAACCGTTTCATCACGGCGGATGCCATAGGCCCGAGGACCGCCGATAAGGTAGCCGTCACGGGGCATATGATGGGGAAGGACGGGATTTTGCGGTCTTTGGGATGCTCCAGTATTTCGGCAGTCCACCCGGGCGTCATGGGGCAGACCGGGATAGAGTCCGCCGCCATGATAAAGGGCGCGGCGCAGTATGTGGAGCCGGACGTGATAATCGCGGTAGATGCGTTGGCGGCGCGGGCGGTCGACCGCCTTGCGGCAACGGTGCAGATATCGGATACGGGTATCGAGCCGGGCTCGGGCATCGGCAACAGACGGTGCGCCGTCAACCGTGATACCGTGGGATTTCCCGTAATATCCGTGGGCGTGCCCACCATAGTGGATTCAGCCACCCTCGTGTACGATGCCCTTGAAAGCGCCGGGTATTCCGGCGAATGGGATTCTCTTGATAAGGTGCTCGCCGACGGGAAATTTTTCGTTTCCATGAGAGATTCGGACGTCATCTGCGATCAGGTCTCGGACGTGCTGGCGCTTTCCATAAACAGAGCGTTTTTTGCGGAGGGGCTCACGGGGGAATAAACAGGTACGGTAACGGAATAGAATATAATAAAAAGAAAAGGATGATGATATGGAAAAAGAAGAAATAAAGCTGTCTTTTGATGATATTCCCGCACTTGCCGGGGAAACTGCGGATATAAGGGAAAGAAAAAGGGCAAAGCTGATGCCCGCTTTGGTGACCGTCGCCGCCGCAATACTTGTCACGGTGTCGCTGGCGGTACATACGGTAATTTTTACAAGTGTCTATAATGCCTGCAGAAACGGTAAGACCGACGTGCTCGTTTCTATGATACTTCCCAATATAAAGGAGATCGGCGCAAGGAACGATATTTCCGCCAAAAGCCGTGAGGCAGTAAGGGAAGACAAGAATGAAGAAAAAGAAAAAATAACGGTGGACACCCCCGGCCCGATAATAAACTGCGACCTTTCGACAAATGTCGAAAATGCGATGGCGCTGATGAATGAGACCGGCTATGAGCCGGACCTGCGGGAGCTTATCGGGCGTGAAAAACCGATCTCTCCTGCGGAGAAAATATATGAAGAATACGGAGAGGGCGCACCGCTTGTGCTCATATACCATACTCACGGCACGGAGGCGTATTCCGAATGTGCCGGGAAAGGCTTTCGCTCGGAGGATATAACGGAAAACGTTGTCGCCGTGGGGAAAGCGATGTCGGAGGCGCTGGACGGATACGGTATAGGGAATATCCATCTCTGCGAGATGTTCGACAAGGACGATTTCAACACCGCCTACGACAGAAGCACGGCGGCAGTACGGGACGTGCTGTCGGAGTACCCATCCGTAAAATATATTATCGACGTTCACCGTGATTTTGTAGACAGAAACGGCGAATATGTGAAATGCTCGGCGGTGTCCGGCGAAAATTCTTTTGCCCAACTGATGCTGGTGTGCGGCACGGACGAGGGAGGAAGCGGGCATGAAAACTGGCGGGACAATCTCACCTTTGCGCTTCAGCTCCAATCGCTTCTGTGGCAGAAGAGCCCGGGACTCATGCGCCCCATAGATCTGAAATCCGCATCATTCTATCAGGACACGGGCGCGGGCTCGCTGATAGTGGAGTTCGGCTCCTGCGGGAACAGCCTTGAGGAGGCGAAAGCCTCCGCCCGCCTGTTCGCCCGGACTCTCTGCGAATACGCGGAGAGGTGAGACGGGAAATTATAGTTTGTCGAATAGCCTTCCCCCTTGGGGAAGGTACTCAAAACCGGAATGTTCCCCGGTTTTGAGGGGATGAGGCCTAATGATTACAGCAGACAGGAAGAGATAGTTTTTCCAGTTCAGTGCGAACTTAAAGAACCTACCTCTTTAACG
>JAZUGU010000109.1:0-5913 GCA_045641325.1 Candidatus Avispirillum sp. | reverse complement strand
GCTTCACAGTAAGCACAGCGGAGCGTTCCGTCCACGTCCTTCGTGAAATGGTCTATCTCCTGCTCGCAGGAGGTGATACAGCGGGGATTGGTGCATCTTTTAAGATTCTTCATTCCGCTCACCTGCGTGCGGTTCACGGGGTCGGTCTTTGCCTCGCCCAAAAGCTTTAAGATGAGCGCCATCCTCATGTATTTTCCGTTCTCCACCTGCTTGAAATAGCAGGCACGGGGGTCATCATCCACCTTCACGCTTATCTCGTTTACACGGGGCAGGGGATGAAGCACACGGCAGCAGTCCTTTGCCGCTTTCATTTTCTCCGCGGTAAGGATGTAGCTGTCCTTTAAGCGCTCGTAGCTTTCCGAACTGTCGAAGCGCTCACGCTGTATGCGTGTCATGTAGAGCACGTCTAGCTCGCCGATAGCATCGTCCAGAGAGGAAACCTCTTTTAAGTCAATGCCTTTCTTTTCGGTAAGCTCTGTTTTGATATATTCGGGCAGCTTCAGCTCATCGGGGGAGATGAGAACGAATTTCACACCGTGATAGCGGGAGAGCGCACCGATGAGAGAATGAACGGTGCGGCCGTATTTCAAGTCTCCGCAGAATCCCACGGTCATGTTTTCAAAGCTTCCTCTCTCACCGTAAATGGTGGGGAGATCGGCAAGAGTTTGGGTGGGGTGGCAGTGGCCGCCGTCACCGGAATTGATCACGGGGACTTCTGCCGATTTCGCGGCGACCAGAGCGGCGCCCTCCATGGGATGACGCATCGCCATGATGTCGGCGTATTTGCTGACGACCTTTGCCGTGTCCGCCACGCTCTCGCCCTTTGCGGCGGAGGAAACGCTGCAGCCCGGCAGGGAAATAAGGGTGCCGCCAAGCCCGAGCATGGCCGCCTCAAAGCACAGCCGCGTGCGGGTGGAGGGCCCGAAAAAGAGGGTAGCCAGCTTTTTTCTGCGGCAGGAATCGGCATATTTGTCGGGATCGACGATAATGTCCAGCGCCGTATCCATCAGCTCATAGAGCTCTTCGACCGTGAAATCGAGGGTATCAATAAGGCTTCTCATATTACTTGATCCAGCTCTCGTCGGAGGGGTTGTTTCTGAAAGCGATAAGGCGGGAAATGTCCTCGGGTCTGATGTAGCCCTCTTCGGAGGCGACCTCTGCTATGGTGTCGAAATCCGTCAGCGAGATATTTTTAACGTCAGCCTCGGAGAGTCTTTCCAGGCCTTTTTTCATGCCGTAGGTGAAAATGGAGGCGATGCCGAGCACTTCTGCGCCGGCTTCGCGGAGCACGTTCACCACTTCGATAACGCTGCCGCCGGTGGAGATAAGATCTTCAACAACGACCACCTTCTGGCCTTTTTCAAGCTTTCCCTCGATCTGGTTGCCTCTGCCGTGGTCTTTTGCGCCGGAGCGGACGTATCCCATGGGGAGGCCCATGATATGTCCGGTGATAGCGGCGTGAGCGATACCTGCGGTGGAGGTGCCCATAAGGACTTCTGCATCGGGGTAGTTATTGCGGATCACCTCAGCAAGTCCCTCCTCCACGTCGGTACGGACGTCGGGGGCGGTAAGGGTGAGGCGGTTATCGCAGTAAACGGGGCTTTTTATGCCGGAAGCCCAGGTAAAGGGTTCGTCCGGGCGGAAGAAAACAGCTTTGATTTTCAGTAAGTCTTTTGCGATCAGAGTTTTTGTTTCCATTTTTTAGTTCCTTTATGTTATTTATTATAGTCAGTCGAGTGCTTGTCTTTGCGAAAGTTTTTGCCGGCTTTTTTCAAAAAGCCGCAGGGAGTGGGGCGGCGCCCCACGTATCGGCGTTTCTTTTCATAGCTTTCCGGCGCGTTGACTTTGGCAAAGGCGAAGCCTTTGCTCGGATTAGCAACAAGTCGTTTGGGCGGGCGAAAACTTTAGTCAACGAACTCGTTGATGCATCTTTCATATGCGGCAACGGGGTCCGCGGCGGCGGTGATGGGCCTGCCCACTACAATGTAGTCCGAGCCGATCGCTTTCGCATCGGCAGGCGTCATTACCCGCTTCTGATCCCCCCGGTCACCGTCCGCAAAGCGGACGCCGGGCGTTACGGTGAGAAATTCCTTTCCGCACACGTCGTGTACCTTTCCCGCCTCCAGCGGCGAGCAGACCACACCGTCAAGCCCCGCCTTTTTTGCATTTTCGGCATAGTGCATGACCACTCGGTCTATGGGCTCTTTTATCAGCAGATCATTCTCCATGGCGCTTTGGTCGGTGGAGGTCAGCTGTGTCACCGCTATCAGCAGAGGCCTCGTTCCGTCGGGACGGGTCAGCCCCTCTATCGCCGCTTCCATCATGGCAACGGTCCCGCCTGCGTGGAGATTGGTGATGTCCACGTCAAGTCCGGACAGCACCGCCATGGCTTTTTTTACCGTCGTGGGGATGTCGTGGAGCTTCAGATCGAGAAAAATCTTGTGTCCTCTCGCCTTTATCTCTCTCACTATCTGCGGGCCCTCCGCATAGAAAAGCTCCATGCCGATCTTCACGAAAGGCTTTCTTCCCGTAAATTTATCAAGAAACGCAAAGGTCTCTTCAGCGCTTGCGAAATCGCAGGCAACTATCACGTCACGTCCCATTATTTTCCTCCGATGATGTCTGTGATGTTTTCAATTCCGTACCTGTCCATCACGTGGGGCAGATCTTCTATGATCTTTTTGCACGCCATGGGATCTCTGAGATTCGCGGCGCCCACTTCAACGGCGCAGGCTCCCGCCATCATCATTTCGATAACGTCCTCGGCGGAGGCAACGCCGCCCATTCCCACAACGGGGATATCCACCGCGTGCGCCACCTGATATACCATGCGGAGCGCTACCGGAAATATGGCAGGCCCGGAAAAGCCGCCCATCACGTTGGCGATCACGGGCTTTCCGGTTTTCAGGTTTATCCTCATGCCGAGAAGCGTGTTTATAAGGCTGATGCCGTCCGCTCCCGCCGCCTCGCACGCTTTGGCGATGGAAACGATATCGGTCACGTTGGGGGAGAGCTTAATGATAACGGGCTTTTTCGTCACGGCCTTCACGGTTTTCACCACCGATGCCGCCGCGTCCGCATCTGTTCCGAATGCCATGCCGCCGCCGTGCACGTTGGGGCAGGAGATATTCACCTCAAGCCAGCCCACCTGCTCCTCACGGTCGAGAAGCGAGCAGGTATATGCGTATTCATCAAGCGAAAAACCGGAAACGTTTGCCATGACAGGCTTTAAAAAGCATTTTTTCAGTTTGGGGAGCTCCTCGGATATCACCTTTTCCACACCGGGATTCTGCAGTCCCACCGCATTTATCATGCCCGCCGTGCATTCTGCGATGCGGGGCGTGGGATTGCCGAAGCGGGGCTCTTTCGTGGTGCCCTTGAAGGAGAAAGTGCCGAGGCAGTTGATATCGTATATTTCCGCAAATTCGTAGCCGAAGCCGAAAGTGCCGGAGGCGGGGATCACGGGGTTATCCAGAGTGATCCCGCAGAGCTCTGTGGTCAGTCTTCCCATAAGATCTCCTCCTTTTTCATGACGGGACCGTCACGGCAGATGCGCTTGTACCCGGTGAGAGTTTTGCAGGAACAGCCCATGCATGCGCCGAAGCCGCATCCCATTCTTTCTTCAAAGCTCATCTGACCGGAGGTCTTCGATGCGCGGTACACCGCTTTCAGCATGGGCTCGGGGCCGCAGGTGTAAAAGTAGGTGTAGTTTTCCGGCATGGCGTCGGTGACGAATCCTTTAGTCCCGTACGAGCCGTCGGCACAGGTGACGGTAACGTCGCACCCGATATTTCTGAATTCTTCTTCGAAGAAGACCTCGCTCTTCGTGTTGAAGCCGAGGATGACGGATACCTTTTTTCCCTCCGCCATGAGCTTTTTCGCAAGCAGATAAAGGGGAGGAACGCCCACGCCTCCGCCAAGGAGCAGAGGTCTGTCCCCGGAAAGGGACGTGTCGTAGCCGTTGCCGAGCCCCGTGAGAACGGTGAGCTCTTCACCCTCGCTCATCTGCGACATCCGGAGAGTGCCCTTTCCCACTACCTTGTATATGACCGTCACCGTGTCGCCCTCTTTGTCGCACACGGAAATGGGGCGGCGCAGGTAAAGGCCGGAAAGCTTTATGTTTATGAACTGCCCGGGGGCGGTGATATCCGATACGTCACCGCACATCCTCATCAGAAAAACGTTTTCGGTGAGGGGGCGGTTTTCCGTTATCTTTAAAACTGTATCTTTCATTATGCGTCTATGGTCGAGATGGTCAGCGTGGTCTCCTCCAGAACGTCAAGGAGAACGCGTACGGTGTCAAGAGAGGTAAAGATGGTGGCGTTGCTCTCGGTTGCCACTTTTCTTATCTGATGACCGTCGGATGCCTGATCGGGCGCGCCGACCTCGCGGGAGTTGATGATATACGCGATGTGGCCCTGACGGATGGCGTTGGGTATCTCATCGGATCCCTCGCTTATCTTGCCCAGCACCTTGGTGCGGATGCCGTTCTCTTTCAGGAATCTGGCAGTTCCCGCGGTTGCCTCGATGTTGAAGCCCAGGTTGTAAAAACGGCGGACGAGAGGAAGAGCCTCTTCCTTGTCACGGTCAGCCACGGTGACCATGACGGTGCCGTAGTTTTTCACGCCGGTGCCTGCCGCCTGCAGAGCCTTGTAAAGCGCACGGTTCAGCTTGTCGTCGTAGCCGATGGCCTCGCCGGTGGACTTCATCTCGGGGGAGAGGTATGCGTCGAGTCCCTTGATCTTGTTGAAGGAGAACACGGGAACTTTCACGTAGTAGCGGTTTTTCTCTGCGGGGTAGATGGAGAATATGCCCTGCTCCTTGAGAGTCTTGCCCAGGATCACCTCCGTTGCGATGTCCGCAAGGGAGTAGCCCGTTGCCTTGGAGAGGAACGGAACGGTACGGGAGGAGCGGGGATTGACCTCGATAATATAAACGTCGTCGTTTTTATCAACGATGAACTGGATGTTGTAAAGGCCCACGATGCCGATGCCAAGGCCCAGCTTTTTCGCATACTGGAGGATGGTGCCCTTCACCTTGTCGGAGATGGAGAAGGTGGGATAAACGCTTATGGAGTCTCCGGAGTGGATGCCGGTGCGCTCGACCAGCTCCATGATGCCGGGCACGAATACGTCGTAGCCGTCGCAAATGGCGTCGACCTCGACCTCCTTACCCTGGATGTACTTGTCCACGAGCACGGGCTTGTCCGCGTCGATCTCAACGGCGGTCTTCAGATAGTGGCGGAGCTGATCTTCGTTTGCGACGATCTGCATCGCTCTGCCGCCCAGCACGAAGGAGGGGCGCACGAGAACGGGATATCCGATCTCGGCTGCCGCGGCAACGCCGTCCTCAAGACGGGTGACCGCGCGTCCCTTGGGCTGGGGGATGCCGAGCTCAACGAGTATTTTTTCAAAGCTGTCACGGTTTTCCGCGCGCTCGATGGCAGCGCAGTCCGTTCCGATGAGCTTCACACCGCGGTCCATAAGGGGTTGTGCCAGATTGATGGCGGTCTGTCCGCCCAGAGATGCCACAACGCCCTCGGGCTTCTCGAAATCTATTATCGCCATAACGTCCTCGGGGGTGAGGGGCTCGAAATAGAGCTTGTCGGCGGTGGTATAGTCGGTGGAAACCGTTTCGGGGTTGTTGTTTATGATGATAGCCTCGTATCCCGCACGGCGTATGGTCTGCACGGCGTGGACGGTGGAGTAGTCAAACTCAACGCCCTGACCGATACGGATGGGGCCTGCGCCCAGCACCACGATCTTTTTCTTATCGGTAAGGCGGGAGTCGTTCTCTCCCGTATAGGAAGAATAGAGATAAGCGATATATGCGCCGGTGTGGAGGGTGTCCACCATTCTGAATACGGGGGTGATGCCCAGCTTCTTTCTCTTTTCGTAAACCTCGATCTCAGAG